>NZ_DAMBSA010000116.1:0-11571 GCF_032054795.1 Pantoea sp. CTOTU49201 | reverse complement strand
ATCCTGCGCCAATCAAATCCACTGGTAAAAAAATTACTGAATTAACCGGCGTTTATGCCCGGCATTGCACTCTGACCTTTTTCCGAAAACGAAAAAAACTAATGCTTTCAAAGCATTTGCGGTTAAGCGCGCCTGGCGACAACCTGAGCGCATTACGCTAAAGTAATGGCTCATTTTGTGGTGCTCGATGGAGTGACAATGTACGACCAATATGACGCCCTGATTTTCGATATGGACGGCACAATTCTGGATACTGAGCCGACACATCGAAAAGCCTGGCAACAGGTGCTTGGCCGCTATGGTTTCACCATGGATGAAGAAAAAATGGTGGGCTTCAACGGCGCTCCAACCTGGCAACTGGCGCAGTTCATTCTTGAGCAGAACAACGCAACGCACGATCCGCATCTGCTGGCGGCGGAAAAAACCGCTGCACTGAAAGCGATGTTGCTGGATGACGTGCGTCCGCTGCCGTTGATGGACGTGGTCAAAGCCTATCATGGTCGCCGTCCGATGGCGGTGGGCACCGGCAGTGAACACAGCCTGGCAAAAGCCCTGCTAGAAGAGCTAGGCGTTTACCACCTGTTTGATGCGGTTGTCGGAGCGGATGACGTACAGCGTCATAAACCGCAGCCGGATACCTTTTTACGCTGCGCTGAATTGATGGGCATCGCGCCCGAGCGCTGTGTGGTGTTTGAGGATGCTGACTTCGGCGTACAAGCCGCCAAAGCAGCAGGCATGGACGTGGTTGATGTCCGTTTACTGTGAATGAATTTCTGACCTATGGATCGTTATTCGGCAGCAGCTTCCTGAGCGCGACTCTGTTACCGGGAAGCTCGGAAGCGGTGCTGGTTGCACTGCTGATCGCCCAAAAGGGTTCGGTTTATGGATTGTTATTGGCTGCATCAGTGGGAAACACGCTGGGCGGCCTGACCAACATTCTTCTTGGTCGCCTGATGCCGCCAAAAGGGCAAGGGCGATGGCACGACACAGCAATGACGTGGTTACACCGATTGGGACCTGCAGCACTGATTTTCAGCTGGCTGCCGGTAGTGGGCGACTTACTCTGCGTGCTCGCAGGATGGTTGCGCTTTGCCTGGCTGCCTTCGGTGCTGTTCCTCGCCATCGGTAAAACGCTGCGTTATATCGTTATCGCGACCGCCACATTACAAACAATGCAATGGTGGCATTGATTCGCACAGATTCGAGGCTACGGTTAACATTATGCTGAACAAAAATAAATTATTCACACAGCGGGAGGTTAATGTGATCCCGGACGTATCTAAGGCACTTTCCTGGCTGGAAGCGCATCCTGACGCGTTAAAGGGTATCGGCCGTGGTATTGAGCGCGAATCATTACGCGTAAAACCCGATGGTCACCTGGCAACCACAGGACATCCTGAGTCACTCGGTTCGGCGCTCAAGCATGATTGGATTACCACCGATTTTGCTGAAACGCTGATGGAGTTCATCACGCCGGTTGATCAGAGCATTGATCGTTCACTGGCGTTTCTGCGCGATATTCACCGCCATGTGGCGCGTGAGTTGGGCGATGAGCGCTTGTGGCCTTTCAGCATGCCTGGCTTCATTGATGATGTTAATAGCATCGAGCTGGCGCAATATGGCAGCTCCAACATCGGCAAAATGAAAACGCTTTATCGTCAGGGGCTGAAGAATCGCTATAGCGCGCTGATGCAGATTATCTCTGGCGTGCACTACAACTTCTCGCTGCCGCTGTCGTTCTGGCAGGAGTGGGCGGATGTGAAAGATGCCGAAAGCGGTAAAGAGACCATCTCTGCCGGCTATCTGCGTTTGATTCGCAACTACTATCGTTTTGGCTGGGTCATTCCGTATCTGTTCGGTGCATCGCCAGCGATCTGCACCTCATTCCTGCAAGGGCGTGAGAGCAATCTGCCGTTTGAAACTGACGGCAAAGGCACGCTGTGGCTGCCTCACGCCACCTCGCTGCGCCTGAGTGACCTTGGTTACACCAATAAATCGCAGAGCGGGTTGGGCATCACCTTTAACTCGCTGGAAGGTTATGTTGCGGCACTGAAAGCGGCGATCAAAACGCCGTCGGAAGAGTATGCCGCCATGGGCACCAAAGATGCTGATGGCAACTGGCTGCAGCTGAACACCAACGTGCTGCAGATTGAAAACGAGCTGTATGCACCGATTCGTCCGAAACGCGTTACGCGTTCAGGTGAAGCGCCATCTGATGCGCTGCTGCGCGGCGGTATTGAATACATTGAAGTACGTTCGCTGGACATCAACCCATTCTCCGCGATTGGTGTAGATGCCGATCAGGCGCGCTTCCTCGATCTGTTCCTGATTTGGTGTACGCTGGCTGATGCGCCAGAAATGAGCGCGGATGAGCTGCTGTGTACGCGTAAAAACTGGAACCGCGTGGTGATGGAAGGGCGTAAACCCGGCCAGGTCATTGCTGTGGGTTGCAGCGAAACCGAGCATACGCTGGTTGAAGTGGGTAAAGCGCTGTTTGCCGATCTGCGTCGCGTGGCGGAAGTGCTCGACAGCAATCACGGCAACACGCAATATCAACAGGTTTGCGATCAACTGGTGGCATCTTTCGACGATCCTGAGCTAACCTATTCGGCGCGCATTCTGCATGCGATCAAAGCAAACGGTTTGACCGGCGCTGGCGTGGCCCTGGCGGAGCAATACCGTCATCTGCTGTGTGAAGAGTCGTTAGAGATTCTGACTGAAGAGGACTTTAGTCGTCAGGCGTTGGAGTCGATGCAGGCACAAGAGAAGCTGGAACAGAGCGATACGCTGGATTTCGAAAGTTACCTTGCGGGCCGCGAAGGCTAGAAAAGAAAATGGCCACATCAATGTGGCCAAAATAAACATCTCTGTTGTCAGGGATGATGATAACAAATGCGCGTCTTTCATATATTCAGACGCTGGACGAACAGAAAAGTTTCATCGTTTTAAAAAAAATCTCAAAACAGGAGGTGACGTATGCCACTACTGGATAGTTTTACTGTTGATCACACCATCATGGGCGCACCGGCTGTACGCGTTGCAAAAACCATGAAAACTCCGCATGGCGATACCATCACCGTTTTCGACCTGCGTTTTTGCCGTCCGAATATTGAAATTCTGACTGAGCGTGGCATTCATACGCTGGAGCACCTGTTTGCTGGCTTCATGCGTAATCACCTGAATGGTGATGGCGTTGAAATCGTCGACATCTCTCCGATGGGTTGCCGTACTGGCTTCTACATGAGTTTGATTGGTACGCCTGACGAGCAGCGTGTAGCGAAAGCCTGGAAAGGCGCGATGGAAGATGTTCTGAAAGTTAAAGAGCAGGGCCAGATTCCAGAGCTGAACGAATATCAGTGCGGCAGCTACAAACTGCACTCACTGGATGAAGCGCAGCAGATCGCGCGCAATGTGCTGGCTCACGACATCGGCGTGAACCGCAACGAAGATTTGAAGCTGCCAGCTGAAAAGCTGAAAGAGCTGCACATCTAGTTGAGACACAATGAAAAACGCCGCGATTATCGCGGCGTTTTTGTTTGCAGGCTTCAGGAGCCGATGGAGGATTTCAGTGCGTGGTGCGGCGTGATGCGCACCTGCTTTACCATGTTGTCCTGCACATCGAGGATATCAATATCGTAGGCACCAAGGGTAACGCGGGTATCTACCAGCGGAATCTCTTCCAGTGCTTCCAGCAGCATGCCGTTAATGGTGCGCGCATCCTCTTCCGGCAGCGTCCAGTTAAAGGCTTTGTTGATTTCACGCACATTGGCGCTGCCTTCAATCAATACCGAACCATCATTTTGCGGCATCACTTCTTCGGCCAGCGATGGCGACATTGAGGTGGTAAAATCGCCGACGATCTCTTCCAGAATATCTTCGATTGTCACTAAGCCTTTAACATCGCCATATTCATCAACCACCATGCCGACTTTCTTTTTATTACGCTGAAATTTAACCAGCTGCACGTTAAGCGGCGTGCCTTCTGGCACATAGTAAATTTCATCAGCAGCACGCAGCAGGCGATCTTTGTTGAACTCTTTCTTCTCGGTCATCATGCGCCAGGCTTCCCGCACGCGCAGCATACCAACGCAATCGTCCAGCGAATCGCGGAACAGGACGATGCGTCCATGCGGCGAATGACTCAGTTGGCGCTCAATGGATTTCCAGTCATCATTGACGTTGATGCCGACGATCTCATTGCGCGGCACCATGATGTCATCCACGCTGACTTTCTCCAGATCGAGTACTGACAGCAGCATGTCCTGATTACGGCGCGACATCAGCGAACGTGATTCATGCACGATGGTGCGCAACTCTTCTTTGCTCAACGCCGAGTTGATGGAACCGTCGGTTTTGATGCCCACCATGCGCATCAAAATGCGGGTGATGGTATTCAGCAGCCACACCAGCGGCAACATCACATACTGCAGCGGAGCCAGTAACACGCTGCTGGGATAGGCGACTTTTTCTGGATAGAGCGCCGCGACCGTTTTCGGCAGCACTTCAGCAAATACCAGCACCACAAAAGTCAGAATACCGGTAGCAATCGCCACGCCGGCATCGCCATACAGGCGCATACCGACAATGGTGCCAAGTGCGGAGGCAAGGATATTAACGAGGTTGTTGCCGATTAAAACCAGGCTGATCAGGCGATCGGGACGACGCAGGAGTTTTTCCACCCGACGCGCGCCGCGATTGCCGCTTTTGGCTTTATGGCGCAGTTTGTAACGATTGAGCGTCATCATGCCGGTCTCTGAGCCGGAGAAATAGGCAGAGACCAGCACCATGATGACCAGCGTAATGATCAGCGTGGTGGTTGAAACGTGTTCCAACACAAAATCCTTAGTGAGAGGTGAGCAGGTGCTGAAGCACGCGACTGCCGAAGTAGGCCATGGTTAGCAGCAATGCGCCGCCACAGTTAAACCACACGACGCGGCGTCCGCGCCAGCCTTCACGATAGTGTCCCCAAAGCAGAACGATGTAGACAAACCAGGCAATGATGGAGAGAACCGCTTTATCCACATTCTCCGCGCTAAACAGGTTATGCATGAAGAGCAAACCGGTGCACAGCACCAGCGTCAACAGCACGACACCAATCTGCGTGATGTGGAACATTTTGCGCTCAATGCTGAGCAGCGGCGGCATATCCTGAGTGAAAGCCAGTTTCTTATTTTTCAACTGGTAATCGATCCACGCCAGCTGCAGCGCATACAGTGCTGCAATGATCAGCGTGGCATAGGCAAACAGCGACAGGCCGATGTGCACCATCATGCCCGGCGTGGTTTCCAGATGCGTAATAAAGGCATTAGGCACAAAGGTAGCAAAGGCCAGATTAATCAACGCAAAGCTGTAAACAATCGGCAGCAGCAGCCAACCACGATTACGCGAGGCGACAATCGTCATGATGGCGCAGATCAGCAGGCTAACCAGCGAGCCAATATTGAGCAGGCTGAGGTTTTGCCCGTTATCAACAGCAAAAATGCGCTGCTGCAGGGCAACGGCGTGCGCAATCAGCGCCACGCAGGCGGAAAGCACAGCAAAACGACGCCAGCCACCGTTGCGTTTAAGCAGGCTGGGAATGATCAATGCAAGACTGAGGGAGTAGGCGAACAGCGCCACGATCGCGAAAACGAACATAGATCCTTTCAGGTATCGGTCAGATAAGGAAAAAAGCAGTATAGCGCCAGCAGCAGCAGGCTCCAAACGATCTGACGGTCAATTGCAGAGATCGCTTCGTCTTCGTGTTATAATCCGGCGCATTGTGTCGCCTATGGCGGCCTCGCTACGGTTCTAAGTGAGAGAGCATGTTTGATAATTTAACCGATCGTTTGTCGCAAACCCTGCGCAATATCAGCGGCCGCGGAAGGCTGACCGAAGACAACATCAAAGACACGCTGCGTGAAGTTCGCATGGCGCTGCTGGAAGCTGACGTTGCGCTGCCGGTGGTGCGTGAATTTATTAATCGCGTGAAAGAGGCCGCCGTTGGCCACGATGTGAACAAAAGCCTGACGCCGGGCCAGGAGTTCATCAAAATCGTGCGCAACGAACTGGTTGCGGCGATGGGCGCTGAAAATAATGCGCTCAATCTGAATGCTCAGCCGCCAGCCGTAGTGCTGATGGCCGGTTTGCAAGGTGCCGGTAAAACTACCAGCGTGGCAAAACTGGGTAAATTCTTGCGCGAGAAGCACAAGAAGAAAGTGTTGGTGGTTTCTGCTGACGTTTATCGCCCTGCGGCGATCAAACAGTTGGAAACCCTGGCTGAGCAGGTCGGCGTTGATTTCTGTCCGTCCGATCTGAGCCAAAAGCCGGTCGACATTGTTCAGAACGCGCTGAAACAAGCCAAAGTCCAATTCTACGATGTGCTGCTGGTGGATACCGCCGGTCGTTTACACGTCGATGAAGCGATGATGGACGAAATCAAACAGGTACACGCCGCGATCAATCCGGTGGAAACGCTGTTTGTGGTCGATGCCATGACCGGTCAGGATGCCGCCAACACCGCGAAAGCCTTCAACGAAGCGCTGCCGCTGACCGGTGTGATCCTGACTAAAGTCGATGGTGATGCGCGCGGTGGTGCGGCGCTGTCGATTCGTCACATCACCGGCAAGCCAATCAAATTTATGGGGATGGGCGAGAAGACCGAAGCGCTGGAAGCTTTCTATCCAGAGCGTATCGCGTCGCGCATTCTTGGCATGGGCGATGTTCTGTCGCTGATCGAAGATATTGAGAGCAAAGTTGACCGCGATCAGGCGGAGAAACTGGCGAAGAAACTGAAAACCGGCGACGGTTTTGATCTCAACGACTTCCTTGAGCAGTTGAAGCAGATGCGCAACATGGGCGGCATGGCGAGCCTGATGGGCAAACTGCCGGGCATGGGACAACTGCCTGAAAACGTGAAATCGCAGATGGATGACAAAGTGCTGGTTCGCATGGAAGCCATCATCAACTCGATGACGCGTAAAGAGCGTGAGAAGCCAGAAATTATCAAGGGTTCGCGCAAACGTCGTATTGCGCTGGGCTCAGGCATGCAGGTGCAAGACGTCAACCGACTGCTGAAACAGTTCGATGATATGCAGCGCATGATGAAGAAAATGAAGAAAGGCGGCATGGCCAAAATGATGCGTGGCATGAAAGGTATGATGCCGCCTGGATTCCCTGGTCGCTAAGGCGGCCGCACAGAAAGCCGGTTATTTGACACACTCAGGTTGCTTTTTGCGCCAAAATGAGTAAAATTTTCGGGCTTTTTATATCGCGCTCGGGCCCCGTTCCTCGATGGGGCCCGAGCGCTTTATTAACTAATGAGGATGTTATGGTAACAATTCGTTTGGCACGTCACGGCGCTAAAAAGCGTCCGTTCTATCAGGTCGTCGTAACTGACAGCCGCAATGCTCGTAACGGTCGTTTCATCGAGCGCGTAGGTTTCTTCAACCCGATCGCTTCTGGTCAGGCTGAAGGTCTGCGTCTGGATCTGGACCGTATTGAGCACTGGGTTGGCCAGGGCGCAACGCTTTCTGATCGCGTTAACGCGCTGATCAAAGAAGCAAAGAAAGCAGCTTAATCTGTCACGGTGGTGAGCATGAGCATTAAACCTGCCGGGCAGCCTCCCGTTAACCCGATTGTATTGGGAAAAATGGGCGCGGCTTACGGAATTCGGGGTTGGCTCAAAGTGTTTTCCTCCACTGAAGACGCTGAAAGCATCTTCGACTACCAACCTTGGTTCATCCAGCGCGCCGGTAAATGGCAGCAGGTCGAACTCGAGGGCTGGAAGCACCACAATCAGGACCTGATCATCAAAGTCAAAGGCATTGACGATCGGGATGCTGCGGCACAGTTGACCAATTGCGAAATTACGGTTGACTCCACGCAGTTGCCAGCGCTGGACGCAGGTGATTACTACTGGAAAGACCTTATGGGTATGAAAGTAGTGAACCTCGAAGGCTACGAGATGGGCAAAGTCATTGATTTGATGGAAACCGGATCGAACGACGTTCTCGTCGTTAAGGCAAACCTGAAGGATGCATTCGGTGCGCAAGAGCGGTTAATTCCGTTTCTTGATGAACAGGTTATCAAGAAAGTCGATCTCTCTACTGGCCTTATTGAAGTAGATTGGGATCCTGGTTTTTGATCTCCGGACAATCCGGTAACGTAACGGCGAACGCGATGTGGATTGGTGTTATTAGCCTGTTTCCAGAGATGTTTCGCGCTATTACCGAGTACGGGGTAACTGGCCGGGCAGTAAAAAATGGCCTGCTCGACATTCAAAGCTGGAGTCCTCGTGACTTCACGCATGACCGGCACCGTACCGTGGACGATCGTCCTTACGGCGGCGGACCGGGAATGTTGATGATGGTGCAACCCTTACGGGACGCCATCTCCGCAGCGAAAGCGGCGGCGGGAGAAGGCGCTAAGGTGATTTATCTTTCACCTCAGGGACGCAAACTGGACCAACAGGGCGTTTGCGAACTGGCGACTAATCAGAAGTTGATTCTGGTATGCGGTCGCTATGAAGGGATAGATGAGCGCGTGATTCACACTGAGATTGATGAAGAATGGTCAATCGGTGATTACGTTCTCAGTGGCGGTGAGCTGCCAGCCATGACGTTGATTGACTCGGTCGCCCGGTTTATTCCCGGCGTACTGGGTAAACAGGCGTCAGCCGATGAGGATTCGTTCTCGGACGGTTTGCTGGATTGCCCGCACTACACCCGACCTGAAGTGTTAGAAGGGATGGAGGTTCCGCCAGTTTTACTGTCGGGCAACCATGCCGATATTCGCCGCTGGCGCCTGAAACAGTCGTTAGGCCGTACCTGGCTAAGAAGACCTGAACTTCTGGAAAACCTGGCTCTGACTGAAGAGCAAGCACGGTTGCTAAATGAGTTCCAGCGTGAACATCAGCAGCAACAAAACGATGAGGCGGGAGAGTAATCTTCCCTCACTATCAGTTTACCCAGGATAAGAGATTTAATTATGAGCAACATTATCAAGCAACTTGAACAAGAGCAGATGAAGCAGGACGTACCTTCATTCCGTCCGGGTGATTCCGTGGAAGTGAAAGTATGGGTCGTAGAAGGTTCTAAGAAGCGTCTGCAGGCATTCGAGGGCGTGGTTATCGCTATTCGTAACCGCGGTCTGCATTCTGCATTCACTGTTCGTAAGATTTCTAACGGCGAAGGTGTTGAGCGTGTCTTCCAGACTCACTCTCCAGTAATTGACAGCATTGCTGTTAAACGTCGTGGTGCTGTGCGTAAAGCCAAACTGTATTACCTGCGTGAGCGTACCGGTAAGTCAGCTCGTATCAAAGAGCGTCTTGGCGCGTAAGCGACTTCTCAAAGTTAATAGCAAACAAGGGGTTGGCCATTTGGCCAGCCCCTTTTTTTATGGGCGTTTTAAATGATAGATCGCGCTGTTCACCGCTCCGCTCTCCAGAATGATCAGCCCAAAGCAATAATCAACCAATGTGAAGCCGCAGCGTAAGGCAACCGCGCGACTGGCGTGATTCTCTTCTGCTGCCAGAATCTCCAGCTGATTGATGTGTGGATACTGGAAGCCAAATTCGACCAACTGCGCCACCGCACGCGTCGCAACGCCTTGCTGCTGAGCATCGCTGCGCACCCAATATCCTAATGCACTGCTTTCGTCCGGATTCTTTGCGAAACGAATACCGGCGCTTCCCAGCAACCGATCGTTGCCATCCACAATCGCGAACTCTTCCGCTTCGCCTTTACTGCGTTGAATGCGCGTGAAATCGATCCAGCTGGCAGCTTCATCAGGATGATAATTTTCGTGTGCCCAGGCCATCCAGGGTTTTAGCGTACTTAGCGATTCGTTGACGGCCTGGGCAAAAGCGTCGATATCCTGCAACGTGAAAGGACGCAGTGTGACAAGCAAAATGGACATCGCACGATCCCTGAAAAAGAATGAATAACAGAATGTTAGCTCGGCTACTGGCAAAAATCATAAACGAGATTTATTAGAGTGTAATAATTAATTTACACCATGATGATTTGATGCGTTCGTTTAACTTCATGATATTTATGGTTTATGATTTATTTTTGGTGGTTTCTTATATTGCTGGTAATAAAAGTGTACATGTGTGGATTGCAAGATGTACAGGGTGTGATAAAGTAAGCGCCATCCTCAGTGAGGATCCCAAACCGCATAAACGAGTAAAAAGGATCGCAATCATGCAAAAAGACGCGCTGAACAATGTGCATATCGCCGACGAACAAATTTTGATTACCCCGCAAGAGCTGAAAGCTAAATTCCCGCTCACTGCGGCGCAGGAAGCGCAAATTGCGTCTTCTCGCCAAACCATTGCCGACATTATTGCGGGCCGCGATCCGCGCCTGTTGGTGGTTTGTGGTCCTTGTTCGATTCACGATACCGAAGCCGCACTTGCCTATGCCCGTCAGTTGCAATCTCTCTCTGCACAGTTGAAGGATCAGCTGTACATCGTTATGCGCGTTTATTTTGAAAAACCTCGAACCACCGTCGGCTGGAAAGGGTTAATCAACGATCCTTACATGAACAACTCGTTTGATATGGAAGCCGGCCTGCATATCGCACGTCAGCTGTTGGTTAGTCTCGTCGAGATGGGATTACCGCTGGCGACCGAAGCGCTGGACCCCAATAGCCCACAATACCTTGGCGATCTGTTTAGCTGGTCAGCGATCGGTGCGCGTACCACCGAATCACAAACCCACCGTGAAATGGCTTCAGGCCTTTCCATGCCGGTTGGTTTTAAAAATGGTACGGATGGCAGCCTTGGTACCGCGATTAACGCCATGCGCGCCGCTGCGATGCCGCACCGTTTTGTAGGTATCAATCAGGCCGGTCAGGTTTGCTTGCTGCAAACCCAGGGTAACCCAGATGGACATGTGATTCTGCGTGGCGGTAAAGCACCAAACTACGGTCCAGAAGATGTGGCTCAGTGTGAAAAAGAGATGCTGAAAGCGGGACTGCGTCCGGCCTTAATGATAGATTGCAGCCATGGTAATTCTAACAAAGACTATCGCCGCCAGCCTGGCGTAGCCGAATCGGCTATCGCGCAGATTAAAGATGGAAACCGTTCCATCATTGGCCTGATGTTGGAAAGCAACATTCATGAAGGCAACCAATCTTCTGAACAGCCACGTAGCGAAATGAAATACGGTGTATCCGTCACTGATGCTTGCATCGACTGGGAAACCACTGAAACGTTGCTGCGTGAAATCCATCAGGATCTGCAGGGAGTGCTGTCGGCACGTCTGTCACACGAGGTGTAATGAGTCATGGTGGCTGAACTGACCGCGCTACGCGATCAAATCGATGAAGTAGATAAAGCACTGCTTGGGTTACTGGCAAAACGACTGGAGTTAGTAGCCGAAGTAGGGGAAGTTAAAAGCCGCTACGGTTTGCCGATCTATGTTCCTGAGCGTGAGGCCAGCATGTTGGCTTCTCGCCGTCAGGAAGCTGAAGCGCTCGGTGTCTCGCCGGATTTGATTGAAGATGTATTGCGTCGTTTGATGCGTGAATCTTATGCGCATGAAAATGACAAAGGCTTCAAAACGCTGTGTCCGACGTTGCGTCCGG
>NZ_DAMBSA010000115.1:0-11617 GCF_032054795.1 Pantoea sp. CTOTU49201 | reverse complement strand
TCGTCAGCCGGTCACCAGCTTCGAGCAGGCGATTGAGTGGCTAGTGAAAGAGTCACGTCGCGGTCTGTCTGTACAGCGTTATAAAGGTTTGGGTGAGATGAACCCAGAGCAGCTGTGGGAAACCACCATGGATCCGGATAGTCGCCGCATGTTGCGCGTGACCATCAAGGATGCGATTGCTGCCGATCAGCTGTTCACCACCTTGATGGGCGATGCAGTTGAACCGCGCCGCGCCTTCATTGAAGAGAATGCGCTGAAAGCGGCCAACATCGATATCTAATCGGCACGGCAAAACGTAAAAACCCTTCCAAACTGGAAGGGTTTTTTGTTTTCAGCGCGGGACGGAGAAACGGAAGCAAGCGCCCGATGTTTGATCATCAAGACGGATATCACGCTCATGCAGTTGAAGAATACGGCGCACCACCATCAATCCCAAACCCCCGCTATTTTTGCGCGTGCTGGCATGCGTTAACGCAGATGGACGTTCAAACAGCGTGGCGCGTAAATTATCAGGAATGCCCGGCCCGGAATCTTTTAGGCTCACTTCCACCTCCCGATCGGCGCTGCGTAACGTCACCTCAATGGTGCCCGCTTCCGGCGTATGCTTGATCGCATTATCAAACAGGTTGGTCAGCACGCGATCGATCATCGAAACATCGGCATTCACTTGTGGCAGCTGCTCTGGCATATCCACCACAAAGCGGATATTGCGCGTGCTGGCCATTAACTCAAACTTCTGCACCACATCGTAAGTCAGTTCCGAGAGGCTAAACATTTCGCGGTTGGGCTTGATCACGCCATATTCCAGCTGCGCCAGTTCAAAAAGCTGCTGCGCCAGCATGCTAACTTTCTGGCTTTGCGAGAGCGCGATGTGCAGATAACGCTGGCTCTCGGCCGATTTCAGGCTATCTGATTTATACAGCAGGGTTTCGAGGTAGCCATGCAAAGTGGTGAGCGGCGTACGCAAATCGTGCGAGATATTGGCAACAAAATCGCGGCGTAGCTGGTCCTGATAAGCCAGCTTTTCCCACTGAAAAGCGACGCGTCGCGCCATGCCGACAAAGGCACCTTGCAACAAACTCACTTCATCTTTTTCATGAGGTTTTGGCAGCGGGAGATCAGCCAGTTGTTTTATTTCGGTCATGTCTTCACGGTTGAGTTGGCGAACGCGCTGCGTTAACTGACGCATTGGCCGCGTGATCAAACTAAACGCCACCGCGCCCGCCGTCAGGCCAAATAGCACCACCAGTAAAGATGACCAGAAAGACGTGCGCATCAGAATATCAATCTGTGCTTCCTGCGCCAGCTGGTGATAATTCTCGCCCTGCAATATCACATACAGATAGCCCACCGCTTGGCCATTACGCGCCAGCGGCGCCACGCTAAATACTTTATTTTCCTGCAGATTACGCGGATCATCACCGTATACTGGCGATGTCGCGCCATTTAGTTGCGCCTGTATGGGCTTCAGGCTGACATGGGTGCGTTTGATATGACCTGGCGGCGCCGCATCGGCGAGAATGTTGCCCTGCAAGTCCAGCAAATAGACTTCCACGCTGGGATTGAGCACCATCAAATCGCTAAACAGTGCCTTCATTAGCGGCAAGTTAACGCCTTTTTCGCCAATCATATTGGGATTGAGGCTGGCAATACTGCGCGCCAATCCGTCGGACAAACGCTGCACCACCGCGCTACCATATTGCGCGTTAATACGAATCTGCATCCAACCTGACAGCAGTGTGCAAAGTAACAGCAAAGAAGCAAAAACCAGCGCCAGGCGTTGGCTGAGTGTCAGGCGTTTCATCATTAAAAACCTAATTGGCAGGCAGCGAGAATTTGTAGCCTTTTCCCCACACCGTTAGGATGTAGTGTGGTTCAGCAGGATTATCTTCAATTTTCAACCGCAAGCGGTTGATGTGTGTATTCACGGTGTGTTCATAACCCTCGTGTTGATATCCCCAAACCTGATTAAGCAGGTTGAGGCGGGAGAACACTTTTCCCGGATGTTTGGCGAAGTGATAGAGCAGATCAAATTCCCGAGGCGTTAAGGTGATTGGCTTACTGTCCAGCCAGACTTCACGTGCCACCGGATCAATCATTAATGCGCCCAGCTGTAAGGTGCCGGCCTCCATGCGTGAATTTAAGTTCATCGCTTCCTGACGCCGAAACAGCGCTTTAAGTCGCGCCACCAATTCCAGCACCGAAAAAGGCTTCGGCAGATAATCATCTGCACCCAACTCAAGACCCAACACGCGATGCACTTCACTGGAGCGTGCGCTGATCATAATGATCGGCGTATAGCGCTTCATGGCGCGTGCCCGGCGACAGATTTCCAGCCCATCGATACCGGGCAACATCAGATCGAGAATCAAGGCGTCCCAATGCTGGGATTCCAGTAGCTGTACGGCGAGGTTTCCCTCAGCCGCGTGGGTTACATCATAACCTTCATCCTGAAAGTTTAAGCGAAGAACGTCGGCAATCCCGTTGTCATCTTCGACGATAAGTACTTTTTTGGCGTCGTTCATCATCCCTTCCTGCTTCGCTAATTTAATCAATATTACCGCTTAAAGCCTCTCGGAGTTTTCACATTTTGTTTAACTCGACGTGAGGCTTTGGTGAACAACAATTGGCCACAATAGCATCCAGACATGAGTGATTGAGGTCAGACATGGATGGAAATAATTACGTCTGCATCGGGGAAGGTGGCTGGTGTTAACAAGCCAAATGGAAAGTAAACAGAGAATGAGCTCATTACCGTATTGAGACATTTCTTGTCATTGGGTTTGGCGTGCTAACGGCAGAATGCGGCCTGACTTAACAGAAGAGACCGGTTAAATGGATATGCAGATGGATGAAAAACCAGGTTGTTCAGCCGTGATCCATCCATGGTGGCTGCGCGCTTGTCACTGGATGAATGCCGCGGCCATTATCGTTATGACGCTGAGCGGATGGCGCATTTATAACGCTTCTCCACTGTTTGACTTTCGCTTTCCCGGTGAGATCACTCTCGGCGGTTGGTTGGGTGGCGCGCTGCAATGGCACTTCGCCGCGATGTGGATTTTCGCCGTAAATGGTGTGATTTATCTGGCGATGAATCTACTTACCGGCCGTTTCAGTAAGAAGTTTCTGCCGCTGAGTTTGCGCGGAATCTTACATGACGCCATCAGTGCGCTGAAAGGCAAATTGGCCCACGCGGATTTGCGTCAATACAACAATGTGCAGCGTGCTGCTTACCTGTTTGTGATGGTGGTTTGCCTGTTGCTGGTGCTGTCTGGTTTGGTGTTGTGGAAATCGGTGCAGTTTGGGCTGTTACGTGACCTGCTGGGCGGCTATGAAGCGGCTCGTTACATCCACTTTTATGCGATGTCAGCGCTGGTGGGCTTTGTCGCGGTGCATATCGTGATGGTCGCGCTGGTACCGAAAACCCTGCTCGCAATGTTGCGCGGACGCTAAGGAGAGCAAAGTGAAAAAAATTAATGTCGATCTTTCGACCAGCGATGCAGATGCTCTGGTGAAAGAAGCGCAGCAGTTACTGGCACGCAAACTGGACTCTACGTCACGTCGTCGCTTTTTACGTCAGGGCTTAACGCTCGGCGGCGTAGTGATTTTAACCGGCTGCGATCTCAGTGATAAACCGGACGTTGATAGCGTGCTGAATAGCTTTTCCCGCTTCAACGATCGCGTGCAGGGCTGGCTGTTTAATCCGGCCAATCTGTCACCGGAATACAGCGCCGATCGCATCTCGCAGTCCTTCCCCTTCAATGCCTTTTACGGTGAAGAGGACATTCCGCAGATCAATGGCGATCAGTGGCGCCTGGAGATTGCCGGGCTTGTGAATGATAAACGCAGCTGGTCGCTGCCTGAGCTCTACAACATGCAGCAGGTTGATCAGATAACGCGCCATATCTGCGTTGAAGGCTGGAGTGAGATTGGTCGTTGGGGCGGCGTGCGTTTTGCTGATTTCCTGAAGCTGATTGGCGCCGATACCACAGCCAAATATGTCAGCTTCAAGTGTGCGGATGATTATTACACCAGCATCGATATGGCATCGGCGCTGCATCCGCAAACCATCATGGCGCTGAGCTGGGATGGACGAATTCTACCGCCTGAATATGGTTATCCGATGAAGATCCGTATTCCCACCAAACTGGGATACAAAAATCCGAAGCATATTCAGGTGATAGAAATAACCAATCGTTATACCGGTGGTTACTGGGAAGACGAGGGCTACAACTGGTTCGGCGGAAGCTGATCCCTTAACTCGGTGCCATATTGCGCCAACACCTTTTATAAACCCTAGAAATGTAAGGAAACACCCGATGAAAAACGTAATCGTAGCAACCTTTATCGCTTCAATGATGACCATGTCTGTGGCTTACGCGGCTGATACCATGGGCAAAGACGCCATGAAAAAAGACGAAATGGGCATGAAGAAAGATGCCATGCACAAAGACGCGATGGGCATGAAAAAAGATGCCATGAAGAAAGACGAAATGGGCATGAAGAAAGATGCCATGAAGAAAGACGAAATGGGCATGAAAAAAGATGCCATGAAGAAAGATGAAATGGGCATGAAAAAAGACGCCATGAGCCACTAAGATCATCCTCTTACTCCATGTATGTCGGGCCATCACTTTCGTGATGGCCTTTTTCTTTACGGGGAAAAAATCTGAAGTCGGGTGCGAAACTGGTCAATGTGAGCTGAATCGCGCTAGCATTGATCAAAACCCTGACTCAACGAGGACGTTATGGCTATAAAACTGGTTGCAATCGATATGGACGGCACGCTGCTCAATCCGCAGCACGAGATCACGCCTGCAGTTAAATCGGCCATTGAGCGCGCACATAAAAAAGGTGTGATGGTGGTGCTCACTACCGGCCGTCCTTTCGTCGGCATTCAGCGCTATCTGATGGAGCTGAATCTGGTTGATGAAGGCCAATATTGCATCAGCTACAACGGTGCGCTGGTGCATCGCGCTAACGATGGCGAGTGCGTCGCGGAAATCACGCTGGGTTTTGACGACTATTTGTATATCGAACAGCTGGCGCGCGACCTTGGCGTCCACTTCCAGGCCTTCGATAAATCCTTCCTCTATACGCCGAACAAAGACATCAGCGAATTCACCATCCACGAAGCGAGCCTGACCGGCATTCCGGTGCGCTATCGTTCCGTGGAAGAGATGGATCGCGCCACGCGTTTCCCTAAGCTGATGATGATCGATAAGCCCGATCTGCTGGATTCTGCCATTCAGCGCTTGCCGCAGCAGGCACGCGACAACTACACCATTCTCAAAAGCGCGCCTTACTACCTCGAAATCCTCGATTCCCGCGTGAATAAAGGTCAAGGCGTGAAAATGCTGGCTGAGAAGCTCGGCCTGGCGCGTGAAGAAGTGATGGCGATTGGCGATCAGGAAAACGATCTGGCGATGATTGAGTATGCAGGAACCGGCGTAGCAATGGGCAATGCCATTGATTCGGTTAAGAAAATCGCACAGTTCATTACCAAAACCAATATGGAAGACGGCGTAGCGCACGCCATTGAAGAGCTGGTGCTGTAACCCCTTCTTATTTCTCCTCATCCTGTGATTGGGTCACCATAAATGGCGACCCTACAAACCTCACCAAGCCATCGTAGGGTCGCCATTCATGGCGACCTTATCGCGCCATCGCACATGTATTGTCTATTTTGTGATCCAAATTGTAGTACAACCAAGCCTGATGGTACTACAATCGACGACGCATGTCAGGGCGGCCGTTAGGCTTCGCTCCGCGAAAGCAGTAATCTGATGCGTAACTGCCTTTCACTGAATGGAACATCATGACGCAAGAACAATTAAGCAAAACAGAGCGCATCATCCTGACGCTGGGTGAAGAAATCGTGGCCGGCAAGTTCGTGCCGGGCGCGGCGTTACCCGCCGAAGCTGAGCTGTGTGAACGCTTCGGCACCTCGCGCAATATCATCCGCGAAGTGTTTCGCTCGCTGATGGCGAAACGTTTGATGGAGATGAAGCGCTATCGCGGCGCGTTCGTCACGCCGCGCAATCACTGGAACTATCTCGATAGCGACGTATTGCAGTGGGCGCTGGCGCACGATCAGGACCCGCGTCTGATTGCCGCCATGAACGAAGTGCGTGTGCTGGTCGAGCCGCAGATTGCGCGCTGGTCAGCTGAACGCGCCACCTCAAGCGATTTGGCTGCGATTGAACTGGCATACAACGAGATGGTGGCTAACCACCTCAATCGTGATGCCTTCAATGAAGCGGATATCCGCTATCACGAAGCGGTGCTGAATTCGGTACACAATCCGGTGCTGCAACAGCTCAACGTGGCGATCAGCCAGCTGCAAAAAGCGGTGTTCGCGCAAACCTACATGGCGGACGAAGGCAACATGCCGCGCACGCTCGCCGAACATAAAGCGCTGTTCGATGCCATTCGTCATCAGGATGGCAATGCTGCCGAGCAGGCGGCGAAAGCGATGATTGCCAGCTCAACGGCGCGACTCAAGGAGATTATGTGACCAGCTATATCGCGATTGATTGGGGCTCAACCAACCTGCGCGCCTGGCATTATCAAGCCAGCGTTTGCATCGATGAGCGTCGTTCGGAAGCCGGCGTCACGCGGCTCGGCGATCGTACGCCAGCCGAAGTATTTGCCAGCGTCACTGCGGGTTGGCCAGTCAATGACGTGCCGGTAGTGATGGCAGGCATGGTAGGCAGCAATGCCGGCTGGCTGTCGGTGCCGTATCTCTCTTGTCCGGTGGCGCTGGGCGAAATCGCTGGCCGCCTGACACGCGTTGAGGATAAAGCGTGGATCGTGCCGGGATTGAGCGTCGAACGTGCCGACAACTACAACGTTATGCGTGGTGAAGAAACGCAGTTGCTCGGCGCGGTGGAACTGCAACCTGCACCGCTTTACGTGATGCCAGGCACGCACGCCAAATGGGTGCAGATGGAACAGGATCGCGTGCTGGATTTCCGCACCGTGATGACCGGCGAACTGCATCATCTGCTGCTGAAACAGTCGCTGATTGGCGCGGGTTTACCCGAGCAGCAAGAGAACGCGGCAGCTTTCCGTGAAGGCGTGCAAGTCGGCAGCAACGATGCCTCGATTCTCTCGCGCCTGTTTGAAGTCCGCGCTTCACACGTGCTCGGCGCGCGCAATCGCCGCCATATCAGTGACTTTCTTTCAGGCTTGCTGATTGGTCACGAAGTGGCGCTGATGACGCAACAGGCCGACGCCACCAGCCAGCCGATCACCATTATTGCCGGGAGCGCGCTGGCGCAACGTTATCAGCAGGCGCTGCAGTTTATCGGCATGGATTCAGTCACGTTGGAAGGCGATCGTGCTTTCCAGCACGGAATAAGGAGTATTGCGAATGTCCTGGCAAACTAAAGTCCCGCTGATCGCCATTCTGCGCGGCATCACACCGGATGAAGCGGAAGCGCACGTTGGCGCACTGATTGAAGCGGGTTTCGATGCGATTGAAATCCCGCTCAACTCGCCGGAGTGGGCGAAAAGCATTGGCGCGATGGTGAAAACCTTCGGCGATAAAGCGCTGATTGGCGCCGGTACGGTGCTGAGCCCGGCGCAGGTCGATGAGCTGGCGACGCTGAACAGCAAATTAGTTGTCACGCCAAACACCGATGCCGCCGTGATCCGCCAGGCGGTCGCCAAAGGGATGATCGTCGCCGCCGGTTGCGCCACCGCGACCGAAGCGTTCGCCGCCTTACAGGCCGGTGCGCAGGCGCTAAAAATTTTCCCGTCGTCAGCCTTTGGTCCGGGCTACATCAAAGCGCTGAAAGCGGTGCTGCCGCCGGAAGTGCCGGTGTTTGCCGTGGGCGGCGTGACGCCGGAAAACCTGCATGAATTTATGGCCGCAGGCTGCATTGGCGCGGGCTTAGGCAGCGATCTCTATCGCGCCGGTCAACCGCTGTCGCGCACTGTGGAACAGGCTCGCGCATTTATTGCTGCATATAAGGACGCTGTACGATGAAAATTACTAAACTGACCACTTATCGCCTGCCGCCGCGCTGGATGTTCCTGAAAATCGAAACTGACGAAGGCATCGTTGGTTGGGGCGAACCGGTGATTGAAGGCCGCGCACGCAGCGTAGAAGCGGCGGTGCATGAGCTGTCGGAATACCTGATTGGTCAGGATCCGGCGCGCATCAACGATTTATGGCAGGTGATGTATCGCGGCGGCTTCTATCGCGGCGGCCCGATTCTGATGAGCGCCATCGCTGGTATTGATCAGGCGTTGTGGGATATCAAAGGCAAAGCGCTCGGCGTGCCGGTTTATCAACTGCTCGGCGGTTTAGTGCGCGACAGCATCAAAGCCTACAGCTGGGTGGGCGGCGATCGTCCAGCTGATGTGATTGATGGCATCAAGAAACTGCGCACCATCGGTTTTGACACCTTCAAACTCAACGGCTGCGAAGAGATGGGCATTATCGATAACGCGCGCAAAGTCGATGACGCCGTGAATACCGTGGCGCAGATCCGTGAAGCCTTTGGTAAAGAGATTGAGTTTGGCCTCGATTTCCACGGCCGCGTCAGCGCGCCAATGGCAAAAGTACTGATCAAAGAGCTGGAGCCGTATCGCCCGCTGTTTATTGAAGAGCCGGTGCTGGCGGAGCAGGCGGAATATTATCCGCGGTTGGCGGCGCAAACTCACATCCCCATCGCCGCTGGCGAACGCATGTTCTCGCGCTTTGAGTTCAAACGCGTGCTGGAAGCGGGTGGACTGGCGATTCTGCAACCGGATCTGTCTCACGCAGGCGGTATTACCGAGTGCTACAAAATTGCTGCGATGGCCGAATCTTACGATGTGGCGCTGGCACCACACTGTCCGCTGGGCCCAATCGCGCTGGCCGCGTGCCTGCACGTTGACTTCGTCTCACGCAATGCGGTGTTCCAGGAGCAGAGCATGGGGATTCACTATAATCAGGGCGCTGAACTGCTCGATTACGTGATCAATAAAGACGATTTTAAAATGGATGACGGTCATTTCTATCCGTTAAATAAACCGGGCCTCGGCGTGGAAATTAATGAAGAGCTGGTGATTGAACGCAGTAAAAATGCACCTGACTGGCGCAATCCATTATGGCGATTCCCCGACGGCTCCGTTGCTGAATGGTAATTAACACGCACTAAAAATAGTCATTTGAAAATATCTATATGCCGGTGAAATAAGGCATAGGGCTTCGCTCAGCCTGTTTCCCGGCACAGCTTATTTACCGCTAATGCGGTTTTACCTTTGATATCGCTACCCGACATTTGCCGGGCGTGCTTTGTCGCGCCTAAACGGCAAAAACGATTACGGAGAAACACCATGGATCTCTCTGCTGTTCAGGCCAAACCGACGCGCCGTCGTTATATCACGCTGCTGATGATATTTATTACGGTGGTTATTTGTTATGTCGACCGCGCTAATTTAGCTGTCGCTTCTGCGCATATTCAGGAAGAGTTCGGTATTACCAAAGCGCAAATGGGTTATGTATTCTCAGCCTTTGCCTGGTTATATACGCTGTGCCAGATTCCCGGCGGCTGGTTCCTCGATCGCGTGGGTTCACGCTTAACCTATTTTATTGCCATCTTTGGCTGGTCGGTTGCGACCTTATTGCAGGGTTTCACCAGCGGCTTATTATCGTTAATTGGTCTGCGTGCGATTACCGGCATATTTGAAGCGCCGGCTTTCCCTACCAATAATCGCCTGGTAACCAGCTGGTTCCCCGAGCAGGAGCGCGCTTCCGCTGTCGGTTTCTACACGTCCGGTCAGTTTGTCGGCCTGGCTTTCCTCACGCCACTGCTGATCTGGATTCAGGAACTGCTGAGCTGGCATTGGGTGTTCATTATTACCGGCGGCATCGGCATCATCTGGTCGTTTATCTGGATTAAGTTCTATCAGGCGCCGAGCCAGAGCAAAGGCATCAATAAAGCCGAGCTGGAATACATCCGCGAAGGCGGTGCGATGGTAGATGGCGATGCGCCGAGCGAAAAGAAAACCCGCACCAAACTTACCGCCGCCGACTGGAAACTGGTGTTCCACCGCAAGCTGTGCGGCGTCTATCTCGGCCAGTTCGCCGTGACATCCACATTGTGGTTCTTCCTAACCTGGTTCCCGAACTATCTGACGCAGGAAAAACACATCGCGGCGCTCACCGCGGGTTTTATGACTACTGTGCCATTCCTCGCGGCATTCGTTGGCGTGATTCTGTCAGGCATCGTCGCCGATCGTCTGGTGCGCAGCGGCCGTTCGCTGGGTTTTGCGCGCAAAACGCCAATCATCTGCGGTTTGCTGATCTCTACCTGCATCATGGGCGCCAACTACACCAATGACCCCATCTGGATTATGACGCTGATGGCGATCGCCTTCTTCGGCAACGGCTTCGCCTCAATTACCTGGTCGCTGGTCTCCTCGCTGGCACCGGTGCGACTGATTGGTTTGACTGGCGGCATGTTCAACTTTGTTGGCGGCCTGGGCGGCATCACCGTACCGCTGGTGGTGGGCTATCTGGCGCAGGATTACGGCTTTGCACCGGCGCTGGTGTATATCTCGGCGGTAGCGCTGATCGGCGCACTGTCCTACATCCTGTTAGTCGGTGATGTAAAACGCGTAGGTTAATACAACCCGTAGGGTCGCCATTCATGGCGACCTTGCCAATAACCGCACTGTAACCGCAACCCGGTTTATTCGCATCGCCCCGCCAAATCACGTAATTTATCCGGCAACTGTTAGATGGAAGGTTGCCTCATGTCAGAACAACAAATCACCTTTGCCGCGCGTCATCATCAACTCACCAACATCAACGTCTGGACCGGCGACAGCCAGTGGCTGGCATTTGATGTGCGACCTTCCGGCGCCTCTTTTACCAGCCTGACCATCGAGCGCGTCAACGTCGCGAGCGGTGCCGTTGAGGTGCTGTATCAGGCGCGTGATGGTGCACACGTTGGCGTGGTCACCGTCAGTCCGGATCTGCCATCGCGTTACGTCTGTATTCATGGCCCGGAACATCCGGATGCGCACTGGCGCTACGATTTTCATCACCGTCGCGGCGTGATCGTGCAGCAAGGTATCGCTGAGAACCTCGACGCCTGCGATATCACGGCGCCTTACACGCCCGGCGCGCTGCGCGGTGGCTCGCATGTCCACGTCTTCAGCCCGGACGGTTCGCGCCTGAGTTTTACCTACAACGATCATGTGATGCATGAAAAAGATGCCAGCGACGACCTGCGTAATGTCGGCGTGGCCGTGCCGCTTCATCCGGTGTGTCCGCCCAAACAGCATCCACGTGAATATGAGGGCAGCCATTATTGCGTGCTGGTCAGCCAGACGCAGCGCGTTCCACAACCGGGCAGCGACCAGATTGACCGCGCCTATGAAGAGTGCTGGATCGGGAATCAAGGCTATCAGAAAGCGGATGGCAGCTGGCAGCGCTGGGCCATCGCCTTTATCGGCGATACGCGTGCGGCTAACGGCGACAAAGTGCCGGAAGTATTCGTGGTGGATCTGCCCGCCGCGTTAGCCGATTACGCCAAAGCTGGCGCATCGCCCTTGCAGGGCACCGCGGATGAATTGCCTGCGCCGCCAGCTGGCGTGCCGCAGCGCCGTCTCACGC
>NZ_DAMBSA010000114.1:5109-11676 GCF_032054795.1 Pantoea sp. CTOTU49201 | reverse complement strand
GGCACCAATCAGATCGCCTTCTTCGCTTACGGCCCCAATGCGCTGATCAACGTGCTGGGCAATAATCCGTTTGATGTCACCACGCAGAACTCCACGCTGTTCCGCGTTGAGCAGGGCGCAGACTTTAACGGCAACGCCTTGTCGCTCACCGCTTCCGGAGCAGGTTCAACAGCGGTGCTCGGCAGCGGCGCGGGCACCGATGTCAACAGTGGTGCGGCGGTGATCAACGTTAGCGGCAGCGGTGCTAATGGCATCACGGTGGAAGGGGGCGCAAATGGCGTGATTAACGCAGCAACCACCATGAACCTCACCGGCAGCAATGCGATTGGTGCAATCGTGGACGGACAAAAACACGATATCTTTGGCAGAAACAGCGGCTCGCCGGTGACCAGCACCAGCCTGAACTCTGCGGCGTCTTTAAATGCTTCACAGAGTGGATTAACCGGCTATGTGGCGCGTAATCGCGCGCAGCTGACCAACACCGGCGATATCACTTTCACCGGTGCCAACTCCACCGGCATTCGCGTGGAGAGCGGCGCAACTGGCACCAATAGCGGCAATATCAACATCAACGATGGCGGTACCGGTATCGCGGTGAACAGCGGCAGCAGCACCTTTGCCACCACCGCTAATAACACCGGTACGATTAACGTTAACGGCGGCAGCACCACTAGTCGCAGTCGCGGCGTCAGCGCCAGCGGGAATCGCGCGGTAGCGAACCTGAATGGCGGCACATTGAATTTGAATGGCACCGGCGCGATCGGTGCGGAAGCGCTGAGCGGTGCACTGGTGAATATCGCCGCCGGTTCAGCACCGGTATTCAATAACAGTGACCAGATTGCCTATCACGCGGCGGGCAGCGGATCGCGCATCAGCTCCGCCACCAACACCTTAGATATCAACAGCAGCGGCTCAACCGGCTATCGCATTGATGATGGCGCAGCGCTGAGTTTCACCACTCCGACAACCATTACCTCCAGCGCCAGCAACAGCACCGGCGCGATTATCTCCGGCAGCGGCAGCAGCCTGAATAGCAGCAACGCTAACTTCACCGCCAGCGGCCAGGGCAGCACGGCAATCCGCGCAGAAGGCGGCGCGAATGCCACGCTGGATAGCGGCAGCAGCATCAATCTCAGCGGCAGCAACGCGGTCGGCGTGCTGGTGAATAATCTGCGTACCGATTTGAGTAATGCGCTGGATGGCAGCGCGGCGGCTACCAGCGTCACCAGCAACGGCAACGTCAGCGGCGCGGGCAATGGCGCGATTGGCTTTGACGTCACCAACGGTGCAGAGCTGGTCAACAACGGCAATGTGAATCTCACCGGCAGCAACAACATCGGTATCCGTTCGCGCGCCGGCAGCACGCTGACCAACAACGGCGTGGTCAACGTGGCCAACGGCACCGGGCTGGATGTCTCCGGCAGCGGTAGCACGCTGGCGAAAGGCGGCACCATTAATGTCGATAACGGCACGGCGGGCGTGCGCATCAGCGATGGCGCACAGCTGGCTTTGACCGGAAGCGACACGGTGATCACCACGCGCGGTAACGCGCACGGCATCCTGCTGGATAGCGGCGCGACCGCACTCAGCGCCAGCGACGCCACGGTGAACGTGCTGGGCAGCGGCAACGGCCTCGAAAACCGCGCCGAGTTAAGCAATGTCGGCTTAAGCAATCTCACCATTAACGTCGGCGACGGCAACGGGATTCGTACCGCCGTGCCATTCGATCCGGCTTCAACCGTGACCACCAACGTGAACGGCAGCGGCACCGGCTTGAACATCGCCAATGCCGATGGCTCGACCACCAGCGGCGATCTGACGTTGGGTTCGGGCTATCAGTTTAATGTTACCGGCGCGGGCGGCACCGGTATTCGCGCCAATACCACGGGCAATGTCACCACCGCCGCCAATGTGAATATCGATAATGCGGCGGGCGGATCGGCGCTGGTCTCCAGCACCGCAGGCACCATCGTCAATACCGGCAACTTCACCTCCAACAGCCTGACGGCGCCGGTGGTGGATCTGCGCGGTGGTAAAACCATCTTCGAAAACCTCGGCAACATCATCACCGCCAATCCACAAACCGTGGCGGTGGCGGGCAGCAACGCCGATGACGAGATCCTGCTGACGGAAGGCGCAGTGCAGGGCGATATCAATCCGGGCGGCGGTTCGGATCTGTTCCGCTGGACGGGCGGAACGCTCAACGGCAGCCTGACGATGGGTAATGACAACAACAACACGGCTGAAGTGAGTAATGTTGATCTCGGCACCACCTACCATCTCACCAGCGGCACCGGCACGGGTAACACCTTAACTTTCAATCAGATCGATTCACGCGGTGGCAGCTTCAGCGCTGACGATCTTAGCAAAGGGGTCAACCTCGGCAGCGGCTGGAGCACCATCAACTTCGCTAACACTAAATGGACGCTAACCGATAACCTGCAGCTGGCGCACAGCACCATTAATGTTGATGCGGGATCAACGCTGTTTGCTGGCGATAACGTGCATCCGACGCTGTCGGGTGGAACGGCGGATTCGCTGGTGGTGAACAACGCCGGTACTCTGGATCTCACCAACGGCGCGGGTTCGCCGGGCAATACGCTGGATATCGCGGGCTCGCTGGCATCAAGTGGCGGCCAGCTCAATCTGGTTACCAACCTGAATGAGGGCGGTCCGCTGAGCAACCAGTTCACCGACCATCTCAACGTTACCGGCAATGCCAGCGGTACCACGCTGGTTAACGTGAAACTTGCCGATGCCAGCACCGGCGCACTCACCGATCTCAATCAAAATGGTGGCGTGGAGGGCAACGAAGGGATCTCGCTGGCGCAGGTCGGCGGCAATGCCAGCGCTAACAGCTTCGCGCTGAAAGATGGCTATCTCGGCGCCGGGCCGTGGCAATATCGCCTCTACACCTTCGCGCCGGGCAGCAGCGATCCTAATCAGCGCTTAGTCAGCGGCAGCGGCAATAACTATTGGGATTACCGTCTGGCGAACTACTACGTGTGTGAAGATAGCAACAGCTGCCAGCCGACCTTTGTCACCGATGCCTTTGGTACGCCGCAAAGCTACGATTCGCGTCCAGCGGTGGTGCCGCAAGTGCCATCTTATGTCTCTGCGCCGGTCGGTTTAGCCTATTACACCGCAGCGATTATCGACGATCTGCATAAGCGTCTTGGCGAACTGCGCCACGAGCAGACGCGTCCGGAAGGCAACGGCGGCGAGATGTTCCTGCGCTACATCGGCTCGAACCTGAAGTACAGCAGCGATAAGAGTTTCCGCGACTTCGGCTATGACTTTGACCTCGATTACAGTGCGGTGCAGGTGGGCGGCAATCTGCTGCGTCTCGACGGCGAGCAAGACAGCCTGCGCGGCGGCTTAGCCTACACGCGCGGTAATACGCGTATTCGTCCACACGCGGCCGACGGTTACAGCAGCACCACGTTCGACAGCGATAGCCTGGCGTTTTACGGCACCTGGCAGCGTCAAAGCGGTTTCTATCTGGATGGCGTGCTGTCGTTTGACTGGCATCGCGGCGAAACCGATATTGCGCGCACGCAAGAGGTGGCGAAGCTGAAAGGTAATGGCTGGACGGCATCGCTGGAGAGCGGCTATCCGTTCGAGTTGGGCGATGGCTACAAGCTGGAGCCGCAGGCGCAGCTGATGTACATGAAACTGAATATGGACGACTTCACCGATAAAGATGGCAACAAAGTGCGTTACGGCGACTATAACCAAACCATTGGTCGTTTAGGTGCGCGCCTCGATCGTACGTGGACCGACGACAGCAATCGCCAATACACCCCGTATCTGCGCGCTAACTACTACAAAGGTTGGGGCGGAACGGCGGATACGTCGGTGTCTTCTGTGGATAATCCGGCGTTTGGCGCCACCTTCAGCAGCGGGAAGTTTGGTCAAATGTGGGAACTGGGCGCAGGCGGCACCGCAACCTTGCAAAAGGATGTTTCACTGTACGCAGAAGCGGATTATCGCAAAGAGATCGAAGGCAACGGTGCCAAAGGCTGGCGCTATAACGTTGGCGTTAGGTGGCAGTTCTGATTCCAGGTGCGCATAAATGCGCACTCTACGAAAACCGAACTCTGCCTTCGTAGGGTCGCCATTTATGGCGACCGCCGAATGACAGGCATAAAAAAACGGATGGCGCGAACCATCCGTTTTGCTCTAACTCATGGCGTTTTTAGGCGTTAGATTGCCTGATACTGCTCATCCTGCAATGCAATCGGTGCAACGGTGCTGGTAGCAATACCTGATGTGGTAACCACAGACAGGTCGGCCTGAGTCAGATTCAGGTTAACCTGCTGTGCTGCCGCTTCAACGTTGTTACCCAGCAGCGTTTCTTCCGCATCGCTCAGCAGCTCAGCGCCCGAAATATCGAACAGGCTGAAAGCTTCATCTTGAGTCTCAATGGCTTTACGCGCGAAGATATGGAAGGTGAAAGGCTCAGTTTCCACGCCATTTACCTTCGCAATCACGGTATGAGTGCCTTCCTCAAAACTGCTGGCGATTTCGATATACCACTTACCGTAAGTACTTACGCCAACGAAGCCCAGCGAACGACCGCCAGCTGTCAGCAGTTCTACCGTTGCTTCTGGCTCACCTGAACCATAAATCACCACGGTATGATCAAGGATCACTTCACCGTCAGATGGCTGGCGGTTGTTGTAATCATTGTCGCGTCCAGAAACAGCATCAATGCTCGGGGCATCCGCTTCAACGGTGAACTTGCGAGCCAGCAAGCTATCCTGATTTTCATTTTGTACAGTAATGCTGTGATCGCCATTACCCAACTTCAGTGAATACGACCAGGTACCATCTTGCGCGGTGCGCACGCTGCCAACCAACTCGCCATTGTCGTAGATTTCCAGCACGATGTTCTGGCCTGCCAAACCACGCAGCAGCGGCGTTGAATCTTTTGTCACCGCACCATATGCAATCAGGGTTTCACCCGCATTATCGTCGTAAACGTTGAAGTTAATGCCGATATTTTCAGGGTCAACCAAGCTGAAGATCAGCGTGCCGCCTTTATTGCCGTTAGCATCGGTGGCAACCACTTCATGTCCGCCAGCCGCTAATGGTTCAGTAGTCTGGAAGCTCCAGCGACCGTACTCATTGGCAATCACGCTGCCTGCAACTTTGCCATCGATGGTGATGGTAACAAGCGTGCCTGCAACCGCTAAGCCGTTCAATACTGGTGTATTGTCATAAATTGAGGCGTTATAGGCGAAGTCTTCAATGCCATCAAATTCGCTGATACCACCCAGAACCCACGGTGCAAATACCTGCGCTGCCACCACATCAAACACAAAGGCTTCGCCGGTGCTTTCACCTACAGTAATCGCATGTTTACCCAGTGAAAGGGTGTTTTCTGGTTTGAATTCCCAGCTGCCATTGCCGTTAGCCAGGGTTGAACCGATTTCAACACCGTTATCAAAGATACGAACCAGCGTATTTGCAGGTGCATTTCCTTTGAATGAAGGTTGGGTATCATCGGTTGCGCCGTTTGCCGCAACTACACCTTTATTAAAGAACTCATCATTAACCTGGGTAATGCTGAACGGATTTTCTGGTTCAACCGGCACTTCAGGAGCAGTGATCACAAAATCATACTGCGCGCTGACGTTATCGTTGCCGAACTTAGCCACCACACTATGCGCGCCGACAGATAGCGGATCGGTGATGACGATTTGCCATCTGCCATCTGCCATCGCTGGTGCTGGTGACTGCTGAACCAATTTCCTTACCGTTTTCGTACAGGCGAATCAATACGCCTTTTGGACCGTAACCGACAAAGAATGGTGTGGTATCTGCAGTTTCATTGAAGCCACTCTCTTCTCCGGAGTTGCTGCCAACCAGCGAGACATGAACCGGTACTTTCACCGTGAAATTCCAGGCTTCAGTTTCTGTGCCGTTGCTGCTTTTCACGACAAAGCTATGCTCGCCGTTAGCCAGATACGCAGGTCTCACTGGGACGAAGTCCCAATAGCCGGTAGACGAAACGCGGCGCTCGCCGATTTTAACGCCGTTGTCGAAGATTTCGACCAGGCTATTTGGCTCTGCGGTGCCGGAAAGTTTCGGCGTGTCGTCATCGGTGGTGCCATTTTTCTCGATGTAGCCACCTTTGCCAACGTTATCGAGGATGTATTCGATCTCTGGTGTTTGTGGCTTGATGGCTTCTGGTGCGGCAATGGTGATAACGAAAGGCTTACTTGCGGTGCCTTCAGCAGTTTTGAACACCAGGTTGTAGCTACCCACTGATAGCTCTGGCGTCAGAGACCAGTTGCCCCATGCATCTGTCATGGTTGAGCCCAGAACCTCATCGCCGTTATACAGACGAATAACAACGTTAGCGCCTGCACGGCCAAAGAAGCGTGGCGTAGTGTCGATTGATGTTGCACCTGAACCAATCAGTTGGTTGTAGCCAGCTGAGTTATCAAATGCACCCGACACTTCAATTGGCTCTGCTGCTGCAGAAACAATGGTCACCGGGAATGGCTTGGTGGCTGAGCCTTCGCCGGCTTTGAATACCAAATTGTAGCTACCTGAAGT
>NZ_DAMBSA010000114.1:3827-5099 GCF_032054795.1 Pantoea sp. CTOTU49201 | reverse complement strand
AGCGTTGGTGTCAGGCTCCAGCTGCCGTAAGCATCAGACTTGGTCGAACCAATTTCTTGCTCACCGTTGTACAGGCGAATTACTACATTAGCACCGGCTTTCCCATAGAAATAAGGCGTGGTGTCTTTAATGGTGGCACCTGGTGGCAGGCTGCGGTTATAACCGCTTGAGTCTTCTAAGGCGGCGTAAATTTCAATCGGCTGCGAATCTGCAGAGGTGATGTTTAACGCGAACGCTTTGCTCACTGAGCCTTCTCCGGCTTTGAACACCAGATTGTAGCTACCCGCTGGCAGAGAAGGGGTCAGACTCCAGTTACCGTAAGCATCTGAGTAAGTGGAACCCAGCTCTTTTTCGCCATCGAACAAGCGAATCAGTACGTTGGCTCCAGCTTTACCGTTAAAGCGTGGTGTGGTGTCTTGCGTACTATCGCCAGGCTTGAGCGGCTTGTAGTAATAGCGATCGCTGTCGTCATAGACATTGGAAATTTCGATTGGCTGCGCATCAGCAGAGGTAATATTCAGTGCGAACGGTTTGCTGGCTGAACCTTCAGCGGCTTTAAACACCAGGTTGTAGCTGCCTGCTGACAAGGTAGGTGTAAAGCTCCAGCCACCCCATGAATCAGATACCGTTGAGCCAATTTCCTGATCGCCGTTATACACACGAATGAGCACGTTAGCACCGGCCTTGCCATCAAAGCGTGGCGTGGTGTCCTGTGTGCTGTCGCCAGAGTTAAGCTTTTTAACGATGTAAGGCTCGTTATTATCGTAAACGTATGAAATTTCGACCGGCTGCGAATCTGCGGATGTGATAGTCAGCGCGAATGGCTTACTGGCTGAACCTTCACCTGCTTTGAACACCAGGTTGTAGCTGCCTGCTGGCAGAGAAGGTGTCAGGCTCCAGCGGCCCCAGTTGTCTGACATGGTGGAGCCAATCTCTTTACTGCCGTCGAACAGGCGAATCAGTGTGTTGGCACCGGCTTTACCATCAAAGCGTGGCGTGGTGTCCTGCGTGGTATCGCCAGGTTGCAGAAGCTTAGGGACATACGGATTGTTGTTGTCATAAACGTAATCGATGGTGATTGGCTGAGCATCAGGTGTCACGATGTTCAGAATGTATGGATCGCTTGAAACTTTACCTGAAACAAAGGTCAGGCTGTGCGCGCCGCCATCCAGTTTGGCAGTAAAATTCCACTGGCCATAAGCATCAGCCTTTTCAGAGCCGATTTCTTTTTCGCCATCAAAGATTTTAACCAGCGAATTTGGCTTAGCGCTG
>NZ_DAMBSA010000114.1:0-3817 GCF_032054795.1 Pantoea sp. CTOTU49201 | reverse complement strand
GGTGTCATTGGTGGTGCTGCCCGGCTTCAGGTATTGCGCGTAACCCGCGCTGTCATCAATGGCTTGCGCCACCAGAACTGGCTGCTCAGGCTGAGCGGCAATGGAAATGTCATAACTTGCCGAGATTGGATTATCCGCGCCAACTACCTGAACGGTGAATGAGTGCTCACCACCTTCAAAGGTATTAGCATCGTAAACCCAGCGGCCAGTATTGTTGACAATAACGCGAGCAATCTCAACGCCGTTATCAAAAATAATCACCCGCATATTCGGCGTGCCACGGCCTTCAAAAATGAGGGTGCCTTGCTCAACGTCGCCGCCCGATTCAATTGGGGTAAGACGGTTATTAATCGGTGAACGAATGGTATCGATGATGGCTTCGTTATATTTGATCGGCACAATCGGTGGCAGCTGAGATGCTGAAGTAGTGATTGAGGCGATGTTCGCGCTGGTTTGCGCTGCGCGATCAGCGTTTTGGTTCTTAGATGTGCTCATAGTTACAGTCCTATTGTCATACTGCGCTTAATGGGGAAAACTGCCGCAGTATTAAGATCTGTACGTAATAAAATGACGAGAAATGTCCCAATAAGTGATGAGATTGTTTTTAAGTCATTTTAATTTATTTTTATATATAAAATTCAATTAGTTATTTTTTTGTGTAGTTTTAAACTTTTCGTTAAATCTTACTTCCCGTACGTTTTTAAAAAGCACATCTTCCTCATTTCCTAAAACCTGGATCTTAAATACTCTAAATTAAAATTTACTGTTAAATATTTCCCCGCAAAGTGTGAGTCATTTCTCATTGCCTATGCTGGCAGGATAAAAAAATAGCCTCTGAGCTAAAGCCCAGCGCGTAGGTTGCCGAAAAGATAAAAAAGCATAATTGATTTTTTCTTTTCGCCTGCGTTTTGCAAGGACACACACATGCGTAACAACCAGCCTGTCACTCAGCGTGAATTCAGTTTTGACGATAACGCCACGCTGATGTCGACAACCGACTTAAATAGCTTCATTACCTATGCCAACGACGCCTTTATTGACGTCAGCGGATTCAGCCCGGATGAGGTGAACGGCCAGCCGCATAATATGGTGCGCCATCCGGATATGCCGCCTGAAGCCTTTGCTGATATGTGGGCGACGCTCAAGCAGGGCGAGCCGTGGACGGCGCTGGTAAAAAACCGGCGTAAGAATGGCGATCACTATTGGGTGCGTGCCAACGCCATTCCGGTGGTGCGCGAGGGCAAAGTGCAGGGCTTTATGTCGGTGCGTACCAAGCCGTCAGCGGAAGAGGTGCGTCAGACCGAAACGCTGTACCGCGACTTCCGCGAAGGCCGCGCTAAAGGACGTCGCTTCCATAAAGGGTTGATCGTCGGCACCGGCTGGCGCCGTGTTGGCTCGATCCTGAAAACCCTGCCGCTGCGCTGGCGTATTCGCTCCACTTTATTCACGCTGCTGCCGCTTTCGGTGATTGGCGTCTGGCTGCTTGGCCTCGCACCGCTGGCGATAGGCTGCTTTGCTGGCGGCATGGCGGGCCTTTTGTTGCTGGCGAGTCTGTGGCTGGAGCAGCAAATTTCACGTCCAATGGAGCGCATGTGCCGTCAGGCGTTGAGCGTGGCGACCGGCGCCAGCCATAAAGTGGAACAGATTGATCGCGTCGATGAGATTGGCGTCACGCTGCGCGCCATCGGTCAACTGGGGTTAATGTTCCGCTGGCTGGTGGATGATGTCAGCGGCCAGGCGATTAATGTGCTCAGCGCCAGCGATGCCATCGCGCGCAGCAATGACGAACTAAGCCGCCGTACCGAACAAGCTGCCGCTAACGTGCAGCAAACCGCCGCCACCATGAACGAAATGACCGCCACGGTGAAGAGCAACACCGATACCGCCAAAGAGGTGAATGGCCTGTCGGAAAATACCAGTTTTGCGGCGATCAAAGGCGGCAAAGTGATGCAGGAAATGGTGGGCATGATGGCGGAGATTGCCGACAGCTCGAAGCGTATCGCCAATATCACCAGCGTGATTGATGGCATCGCCTTCCAGACCAACATTCTGGCGCTGAATGCGGCAGTAGAAGCGGCGCGCGCCGGTGAACAAGGCAAAGGATTCGCGGTGGTGGCCGGTGAAGTGCGCAGCCTCGCACAGCGTAGCGCGAAAGCCGCCAGCGAAATTAAAAATCTGGTGGAAACCAGCGCCAGCCGCGTGCAGTCCGGTAGCGATCACGCCGATGCAGCCGGACATACCATGCAGGAGATTGTCGATCAGGTGCAGAATGTTACCGCTTTGATCGCGCAGATCAGCGGCGCGACCGCAGAGCAGGCCATCGCACTGACGCAGGTCAGCACGGCGGTGGAAGATCTCGACGATATCACCCATCAAAACGCCGCACGCGTGGCGGAAAGCGCTGAAGCGTCGGGGCGCATGAAGCATCAAGCCAATCGTCTGGTAGAAGCGATCAGCGTGTTCCGTTAACGCATTTCACGTTCGGCGCGCAGTGCGCCGGGCGGCGTACCGACAATGCGTTTAAATGCACGGCTAAACGCCGCCAGCGAACCGTAACCGAGGTGGAAGGCAACGCTTTCCACCGCTTCGCCTTCATGAACGATACGTTCCACCGCCAGCCGCATACGCAGCTCGGTAAGATAGCGCAGCGGCGTCATGCCGGTTGCGCTCTGGAAACGAGCAGCAAATACCGAACGCGAGCTGCCGGATTCCCGCGCCAGCCGTTCCACCGTCCAGTTTTCACCAGGTTCACGATGCATCGCCGCCATCGCCAGGCTGAGACGCGGATCGCGCAGCGCCTGCACCAGTCCGCTGCCTTTGCCGCAACCATTTTCCACCCAGCCACGCACAATCTGCGCTGCGACCACATCTGCCAGCCGCGACAAAATCCCGGCGAAACCGGCTTTGCGCTGCCGCGTTTCGCGCTCCATCGCATCGAGAATCGGCTGGATTTCCGGGTACTGCGCCAGCAGCGTACTTACCAGCATCACATCCGGCATGGTATGCACTAGCGGCTGCATGCCGCCGAGTTCAAACGCCATGCAGGCGCTAAACAGAATCACATCGCTGTCGTCCGGGCATACATCTACGCCGTCGCCGATGGCGCAGACGCTGTCGCAAATCGGGCGGCTATTAAAGGTGGTGATCGGTACGCAGACCGCCGCTTCGTCGGAGATCAACGCATGCGGCTTGCCGTGCGGGATCAGCAGCGCATCGCCTGCCTGCAGCGGATAGATCACGCCCGATGCCGAGCGGATCAACAACGATCCGCGCCCGACAAAGTGCAGCTGCGCCTTGCCTGGCGCGTCCTCATATTGCAGGCCAAAGGGCGCATGCAGCGCGATACGCTGGTATTTGACGCCGTACAGGCGCATACCCATCAGCAATTCACTGGTCAGATCTTCGTAGCGGCTCATATCAATCCCAGACGAATAATCAAAAAACAAAGTTTCTGCATCATAGATCGTCTGATGATCAGTCACTATGCTTAACGCTAAATATTTTGTGATGGGGATCACAGATGAGCCTGGATACTGACGTTATCGAAACACCACTAGAAGTGGATAAACCGGCGTGGGGCGCAGTATTTGCCATGGCCTTTGGCGTGTTCGGCCTGATTACAGCAGAATTTCTGCCGGTCAGTTTACTGACGCCGATTGCTGACACGCTGCACATCAGCGAAGGGCAGGCGGGACAAACCGTTACCGTGACGGCGCTGGTGGCGCTACTCACCAGTCTGGTGATCGGTAACGTGACGCGTCAGCTTGACCGTCGTGTGGTGATGCTGGCCTTTACGCTGCTGTTGATTGCCTCCGCA
>NZ_DAMBSA010000113.1:0-11823 GCF_032054795.1 Pantoea sp. CTOTU49201 | reverse complement strand
ATTCACGATTCCTGACGGACCGGCGGCGATTCGCTCCTGCTCAGCGCCACCTCTCGCCGCATCCCTGCGGCTCGCCCTGGAATCCCTCATTCGTTCAGCGGATTGGGATGTCGCCTCAACACCCACGCTGCAGCAGTAGTGCGAATTCTTAACTCACAACCGCTATAAATCTCGTCGGGTTGCCATTCATGGCGGCTTGGTGCGCATGAATGCGCACCCTACGAAAACCTCGCCAAACACTGTAGGGTCGCCATTTATGGCGACCTGGTTAATCACCGCGCGGACGCGGTTACGCGACGCCATTCACCAGCAGCACGCGGTACTTCGCGCCTTTCAGCCGATGCGCTTTGGCTTCCTGATACGCCGGGCTGAAATACCAACCTTTCGCCGCCTCAGCATCCGGGAACTCCAGCACTACCACGCCTTCCGCTTCCGGGCCTTCCAGCGTTTCTAGCTGGCCATAAAACGCCAGCGGGGTGATCGGGTGATCGCCACGCGCCTGGCCGGCTTTTTCGGCGTAGGTTGCCAGCTCGTCTTTGTCTAAGGTTTCGTCCTTAATAAACACCACATATGCAGCCATTACTTCTCTCCTCGCGCCTGGCGTTTGTCTTCAGTGTTGTTATCGAAATCGGCGGCATCATGGCGCTCCAGCAGTTGATCCTGCGGCTCGGCACCAAAGGCGCGATTCACTTTACGACCACGAATCACCGCCGGACGCTCAGCAATCTCTTTCGCCCAGCGCACCACATTTTTGTACGACTGCGCATCAAGGAATTCGCTGCCGCCATACTGGTTATTCAGCACCAGATTGCCGTACCACGGCCAGGTGGCGATATCGGCGATGGTGTATTCGTCACCGGCGAGGAAGCGATTGTCGGCCAACTGACGATCCAGAACATCAAGCTGGCGTTTGGCTTCCAGCGTGAAGCGGTTGATGGCGTATTCGATTTTTTCTGGCGCGTAGTGATAGAAGTGACCAAAGCCGCCGCCGAGGTACGGCGCAGAGCCTTGCAGCCAGAACAACCAGTTCAGGGTTTCGGTGCGGCCCGCCAGCGAGGTTGGCAGGAAGTGACCAAACTTCTCAGCCAGATAGAGCAGGATGTTGCCGGATTCAAACACGCGCTGCGGTGGCGTGACGGAATGGTCGCTCAGCGCCGGGATTTTCGAGTTCGGGTTTACATCGACAAAACCGCTGGAGAACTGATCGCCATCGCCGATACGGATCAGCCAGGCATCGTATTCGGCGTCTTTGGCACCGACCGCCAGCAACTCTTCCAGCAGGATGGTAATTTTCTGGCCGTTTGGCGTGCCGAGCGAGTAAAGCTGCAGCGGATGTTTGCCGACCGGCAGGGTTTTCTCGTGCGTCGGCCCGGCGGTTGGACGGTTGGTTTTCGCGCCGTTACCTTTGGCTTCCGGGTCCCAGGTCCAGACTTTCGCGGGCTGATACTGATGTTCCGACATATTGGTTTCGCCTTGTTGTGTTTGTATTTTTGCTGCTACTGAGTGTAGCAGCGCGTGATACAGGCGATTTAACCGCGCTGGCGGTGCGACGCAAAGTCCGATTATGTAAAGTTCTCTTGCGTAAACAGCATAAAGTCCACTTTGCCGGGCTGATAGGTATCGGGAATCTCGCCCTCTTCCAGATGCCGCAGCATCAGCGCTAAAGCGAGCTGGGCATGGCGCAGGGTATTTTGATCGAGGGTTAAAGTCAGCACGCGATCCTGCAACAGCCGACGTGTGGTGCTGTACAACTCGTGCGTGACGTACAGCACTTTGCCGTCGAGACGATGCCGCGCCAGCGCTTCGTGCACCTGGGTATTGCCAATGCCGGTGTTATACAACCCAACAATCGGCGGCGAGGCGGCCAGCGTTTTCTCTAACAGACGGCTGATGCGTTCGCGCTCATCCTGACCGGCAAGAATCTCGCGCAGGCGCAGCTGCGGAAAGCGTTCGGCCAGCACCGCCTGAAACCCCTCAATGCGCAGGCGATGCGCGGCGTAATCGGCGCGTCCACTCATCAACACCACTTCACCCGGCTGCGACAGCATGCTGCCGAGCATCAAACCGGCGGTGCGTCCGGCTTTGTATTGATCGATGCCGACGTGGCACAGCCGCGCGGCATCGGGCAGATCGGCGACCAGGGTGATCACCGGCACGCCACGCGCTTTACAGGCGGCGAGCGCATCGTAGATCAGCGGATTTTCATGGGCGAAGACGATCAGCGCGTCCATCTTTTTACTGCTGGCGGTGATGTGCGCGGCGAGTTTTTCCGGCGCGTTTTCCGGAATCAGCGTGCGATGCAGGCGCAGGCGACGATAACCGAGTTCGTCGGCGAGTTTGGCAAAGTCTTGCGCTAGTTGCTGGAAGAAGAAGGAGGCGTTGCCGCTGAGCAGCACTTCGATCTGCCACGGATGGCGATGCTCCTCGGGCAGAATGCGTTTCAAACCGGCGTCACGCGCTGCCTGCAGGATTTTTTTGCTCATGGCGGGTGATACGCCGCCGCGATCGTTGAGTACCCGGTCAACCGTGGCGACACCAACGCCCAGTTGTTTTGCCAGCTCGGCCAGCGTCACTGCTTTCATGTTGCGTGCATTCCATCAGAGCGGGCCCTCATCCTAACCTTCTCCCGCCAGCGGGAGAAGGGACCGATCGAGCACTTAACTAACCCAACAGCTCACGCTCAATCAGCTCACGGGTTTCCACCGCTTGATACTTCATCTTTTCCGGATAGCCAAATAGCGCCGCTGAGATAATCGACTCGCCGCCGACCTTAAAGGTACGGTTGGCGAAATTCATTTCGCGCAGCGCTTCAAACAGCGCATCGAAATTCACTTCGCCTTCACCGACCGCCACGTGCTGGTGGATGGTGGCATCCACGCCTGGCGGGTTGACGATATAGCGGCAGTGCTTGGTGTGGTTCATGGTATCGGCGATCAGCATATGCGACAGATCGTCGCCCGCGTAATGCAGCATGTTCTTCACATCGCCCACGCCTTTGTCGTAATAGAAGGTGTGCGGTGCGCTGTAGATGTACTTCACGTTTTCGCTGCGGAACGACTTCACAATGTCAGCGGTTTCGTTGCTCTGCTCGCAGAAATCCCACGGATGCGCCTGAATTTCGACGCGGATGCCTTCACGTTCGATGATCGGCAGCAGCTCTTCCATCGAGCGATAGAACATCTCTTCACAAATTTCCGGCTCGTTGGGATTGCCCGACAGCTCGGTGTTGATCACCTGCACGCCCATTTCGACGGCAATCTCAATCATGCGTTTCCAGTTCTTCACCGCCGCCTGACGACGCAGTTCATCGGGGCCAGACCAGCGATAAACGGTGATAAACGAGGAGATTTCCAGCCCGGTGGCATTCAGCGCATTCTTGTATTCGCGCATGATTTCACGGCTGGCTTTCGGATGTTTATAGAACGGGTTGATCTGCGGGTGCGGCGACTGCTCGATGTACTTGTAGCCCCATTCTGCCACCTGATGCACCATGCGCGTGATGCCAAGATCCCTGATTACATCCACATCAAAAGCGATTTTCATTGTTTTCTCCTGAGCGTTAAGCGGTGCGCTCTTCATTAAAAACCACACCGATCTGCTGCCGCACTGCATCCATCGCGTTCAAGGTCGCCAGCGAGGTGGCAAGCGGACGCACAGGCGAGTCGGTCAGGCCCTGATGAATACACCAGGCGGTATGTTCGATTTCATGACTGAGCTGAATATAGCGATTGGCCGGTTCTTCCCAGCGCAGCGTGTGGCGGCCATCGCTGGAGGTCAGACGGAAGTTACCCGGCGCGTAAAACTGGCCGTCGAGATAAAGCGTGGCATCACGACCAGCGATAACGGCGGTGCCGGGCGTGTTGCTGAACAGCGTGGTGTTGAGCACCGAATGCATGCCGTTGGCGTGGGTCAGCAGCATCGACGCCTGGCCGTTGACGCCACCCGGCGCGGGTTGGCCTACGGCGGTAATGCTCGCGGGTGCACCGCCGACCAAAACACTAAACCCAAGCAGATAGCTGCCGAGATCCAGCATGGTGCCGCCTGCCAGATCTGCATTAAAAATGCGGTGATCTTCGGTGAAGTACTCGCCATGATCGGCCAGCAGCGTATGAACGTCACCCAATGCGCCATCGGCCAGCAACTGGCGAATCACATCGTATTTCGGCGCAAAGTCGCACCACATCGCTTCAACGCACAGGCGCTGCTGCTGTTGGGCTGCCTGTTGCAACTGCAAGGCTTGCTGCGCGTTGAGCGCCAGCGGTTTTTCAATCAGCACATGTTTGCCAGCCTGCAAGGTACGCAGACCGTCGCTGAAGTGATGATTATGCGGCGTGGCGATATACACCACATCGACATCATTGCGGCTGAGCAGCGCATCAATGCCTTCCACCGCATGCGGAATTTCCCATTTAGCGGCAAAGGCTTGCGCTTTATCGAGGCTGCGCGAGGAGACCGCAACCAGCTGCTGCTGCGTATGGTGGCGCAGCGCATTGGCAAAGTGATCGGCAATCCAGCCGGGCCCAACAATGCCCCATCGCAGCACAGGAATTTGATGGGCAGGATGACGACGCGGGACAGGTAAAGTGGTAGGGAACATGGTATCTCCGTTTATTCGACCTTTTTAAGGCAGATCGCGTTAAATGTAGGAAGAGCCAACCGCAGTCTCTACTCTTTTTCTGATGCGAAACCATCAGCCTAAACCGCCTTTGATGCGCCAATAAATATCAAACATTTATTCTGAATGGTATGAAAATGAAATGAGTTATTTCGTTTTTGCGAGGGCGATCAAAATACTGAGAGATTCTCTATCACCCGATGCCGTTTAATGATGATTTCTGCGTTTGAGGATTGGTGATTTTTAGCGGGTTAGGGCATTATTTTTGATAATTTATTATCATTTTAATCTGGAATACCGTGCATGAGTAAAATCACCATGACCGCAATCGCCGCCGCCGCCGGTGTTGGCGTGGCGACCGTTGATCGCGTATTAAACCGTCGTGCGCCGGTGCGCGCCGCCACTGAACAGAAGGTGCTGGAAGCGACCAATCGCCTCGGTTACCGCATCGGCAATGTGCCGCTGCTGAGCGGTATCGCGCCCACCGCCAGCGTGACGCTGCGCATGGGCTTTATCCTGCTGTCAAAATCCTACTCGTTCTATCATTCCCTCACCGATGCGCTGCGCCAGCATACGCAGCCGTTTCATCCGGCAGGCAGCGAACCGCTGTTTACCTGGCACGACATCGATGATGTGGAAGCGGTGGTGGCCTCGCTGTATGCGCTGGCCGAGCAGGTGGATGCCATTGGCTTAGTCGCGCTGGATCATCCGCTGATTCGTCATGCGATAGAAAACATATCGCGTCAGGGCGTGCGGGTTTATGCGCTGTTTTCCAACTTTTCGCCGTGCGGCCACGCCGGTTATGTCGGCCTGGATAATCAGAAAGCCGGGCGCACTGCCGCGTGGATTGCCACGCATCTGTTGCATCAGCCGGGCTCGGTCGGCGTGCTGGTGGGCGACCATCGCTTTATCTGTCAGGAAAGCAATGAGATCAGTTTCCGCTCCTATCTGCGTGAACAGGACAGCGCGCGGCGCGTGCTGGAGCCGCTGAAGACCAATGAATCGATTGATGGCGGCTACCGTTCCACGCGTCAGTTACTGGAAGAACATGCCGATTTGGCGCTGATCTTCGCGCCGTGCGGCGGCATTGAGGGCGTGATTCACGCCTTGCGCCAGCAGCCGCAGCGCAAGGTGGCGTTGATTTGTCATGGTCCGGTGAAAGAGGGCGAGCTGGCGCTGATTGATGGCACCATCACGGTGATGATCCGCAATCGCATCGACGAAATGGCCATGCGTTTGGCGCAGATGGTGCAGCAGCATCATGCGGAACCAAATGACCATTTCACCCAGATCATCCTGCCGTTCGATATCGTCACGCGTGAAAACCTGTAATACATTTCAAATCGGTCGCCATAAATGGCGACCAAACGTTGTCATTGCTGGATTTGATGTTTTTTCTATCATTTTAATGATGCGAAATACTATGATCGCTATCAAAAAATGAATGTTTCATGGTTGTTGGTGATGAAATATTTATTTGATACTTGCGCTATCCACTACCGCAAGGAACGATCATGACTATTCATATTGCTAACGCGCCCTGTAGCTGGGGCGTTGATGACCCGAAAAATCCCTTCCTGCCGCCGTGGCAGAAAGTCCTGAGTGAAGCTTCACAGGCCGGTTATGAAAGCATTGAGCTGGGCCCGTGGACCTATTTGCCGGTTGAACCTTCCGAGCTGCGCCAGCAGCTGGAAGCGCATGACCTGTCGCTGGTGGCGGGTACCATTTTTGATGATTTGGTGAGCGAAGCTAATTTCCCGGCGATGGTTGAGCTGGCGCACAACATCTGTCGCAACTTGTCTTTGGTACCGACTGCCACTAAAACCCATGCGGACAACAAACCCGCGCCTTATCTGGTGATTATCGACTTCGGTAATCCAGAACGCGCCAAATACGCCGGTCAATCCGACAAGGCGCCGCGCCTGTCAGATAGAGAGTGGCAGCGCATGATGCAGCACATCACCACGCTGAGCCAGATTGCCTGGAACGAATACGGCGTGCGCGCGGTGATCCATCCGCATGCCGGCGGTTGCATTGAGTTTGCCGACGAGCTGCAACAGCTGGTGGAAGACATTCCGCATGAAGTAGCCGGTTTGTGCCTCGATACCGGACATTTGTACTACTCCGGCATGGATCCGATTCCTTACCTCAGCCGCTACTGGGATCGCATCGATTATCTGCACTTCAAAGACGTTAACGATGCGGTATGGCGCGACGTGATTGCGCGCGGCGTCGATTTCTTCGCTGCCTGTGCAGAAGGCGTGATGTGCCCGATTGGCAAAGGGGCGATTGATTATCCGGCGGTGCGCGCCTTCCTGGCAGAGCGCAATTATCAGGGCTGGATCACCGTCGAGCAGGAGCGCGATCCGCGCGATGCCGACACCAGCCTGCGTGACGTCACCGCCAGCCTGCACTATTTGCAATCGGTCGGATTCTGAGGAGAACAGCATGATTAACGGCATTAAAGCTTTGGATCGCTCGCTGCGCTGGGGCATGGTTGGCGGCGGCGGTACCAGCCAGATTGGGTATATTCACCGTTCGGCGGCCACGCGTGACAACAACTTCACGCTGCTGGCGGGCGCATTTGATATCAACGCCGAGCGTGGCCGCGCCTTTGGCACCTCGCTGGGGATTGACGCCGATCGCTGCTATGCGGATTACGAAACGATGTTTGCGGCAGAAGCGGCGCGTCCGGACGGCATTGAAGCGGTGTCGATCGCTACGCCTAACAACACGCACTTCACCATCTGCCGTGCTGCGCTCAATGCGGGTTTGCATGTGGTGTGCGAGAAGCCGCTGTGCTTTACCGCCGCCGAAGCCGATGAGCTGGAGCAGCTGTGCGCCGAGAAGAAGAAAATCATCGGCGTGACCTATGGCTACGCCGGACATCAGCTGATTCACCAGGCGCGCGAGATGATTGCGGAAGGTTTGCTAGGCGAGATCCGCATCATCAACATGCAGTTCGCACACGGCTTCCATAACCAAGCGGTTGAATTGCAGAACGAAAGCACCAAGTGGCGCGTCGATCCGCGCTTCGTCGGGCCGAGCTATGTGCTGGGCGATTTGGCGACGCATCCGCTGTTTATCGCCGAAACCATGGTGCCACATCTGCAGGTGAAACGTCTGCTGTGCAGCCGCCAGAGCTTTGTCAAAACCCGTGCGCCGCTGGAGGATAACGCCTTCGTGATGATGGAGTACGACAACGGCGCTGTCGGCACCATGTGGGCATCGGCGGTGAACTGCGGTTCGATGCACGGCCAGAAAGTGCGGGTGATCGGCGAGAAAGCCAGTCTGGAGTGGTGGGACGAACAGCCGAATCAGCTGCGCTATGAAGTGCAGGGCGAGCCGGTGCAGATTCTCGAGCGCGGCATGGGTTATCTGCATCAAAGCGCGCTGGCTGACGACCGTATTGGCGGCGGGCATCCGGAAGGATTGTTTGAAGCCTGGTCCAATCTTTATCGCCGTTTTGCGCTGGCAATCGATGCTACCGATCGTGGCGATCAGGCGTTCCTCAAGGATTTCTGGTATCCAGGCGCGCATGCCGGTTTGATGGGCGTGCGTTGGGTGGAACAGTGCGTGAAATCCGCCGATGCGGGTGCGGTGTGGGTGGATTGTTGAGATTGGTGCGGTTATTGGCCAGGTCGCCATGAATGGCGACCCTACAAAGGATTGGCGCGTTTTTCGTAGGGTCGCCATTCATGGCGACCTGAAATTCAGTGTGAGCGTAGATCGCTGAGAAAGCGCTGCGCGCGCGGGTGCTGCGGCTGGGTGAAGAACTGTTCTGGCTGTGATTTTTCCAGAATCTGTCCCTGATCCATAAACCAGATGGTATCTGCCACTTCACGGGCAAAGTTCATCTCGTGGGTGACGCACATCATCGTCATTCCTTCCTGCGCCAGACCGCGCATCACCGACAACACTTCACCGACCATCTCTGGATCGAGCGCCGAGGTCGGTTCATCGAACAGCATCACCGGCGGCTTCATCGCCAGCGCGCGGGCAATCGCTACTCGCTGCTGCTGGCCGCCAGACAGCTGCGCCGGATAGGCATCGGCTTTGTGCGCTAAACCGACGCGCTCCAGCAATTCACCGGCCTGACGACGTGCCTCGCTGCGCTTCACGCCCAGTACTTTCATCGGCGACATCATGATGTTCTCGGCCACCGACACATGCGGGAACAGGTTGAAGCTCTGAAACACAAAGCCGATGCGCGTGCGAAGTTGATTGAGGCGCGTGCTGCTGCCGTGAATATCGGTGCCATCAAACACGATCTGGCCGTCATCAATGGGCTCTAAGCGGTTAACGGTGCGAATCAGCGTCGATTTGCCCGAGCCGGACGGACCGCACACCACCACCACTTCGCCGGGATTAATCTCGGCGCTCAGGTTGGTCAGCGCCTGATACGCGCCGTACCATTTGTTGACCTGATTAAACATGATCATCGGTCCCATGCTGTTTCCTTATTGCGAAGAGGTTTTAGTCAGCATCACCGCGGGTGCCACGCTGGGCGTTGGCTGCGGCGGTTGACGACGTTTCTGCGCAATATGCGCTTCGAGTTTATTGGCCAGCCAGGTAAGGCTGAAGCAGATGATGTAGTAACTCAGCGCCACAATGGCGAACACCTGGAACGGTTTGGTCAGCAGCTGATTGCTCACCTGATTGGCGGCAAAGGTCAGTTCCGGCACGTTAATCACGTAGCCGAGCGTACTGTCTTTGATGATCGACACCAGCTGGCTAACCAGGCTCGGCAAGGTGTTGAACAGCGCCTGCGGCAGAATCACCAGACGCAGGGTTTTCAGGTGGCTCATGCCCAGCGCACGTGAAGCTTCGTATTGGCCGTGCGGTAACGCCTGAATGCCGCCGCGCACTATCTCGGCGATATAGGCACTTTCATAGATCACCAGCGTACACAGCATGGTGGCGAAGCCGCTGATGTTGTGGCCGATCAGCAGCGGCACACAGAAGTAGGTCCAGAACACCACCATCATCAGCGGGATGCCGCGCAGCAGGTAAACCCAGCCGGTGGCGGGCCAGCTCAACCAGCGCCACGGCGACAGACGCGCCAGGCCCAGCAGCACACCAATCGGAAACGCCAGCAGCACCGCCAGCACCGAGATCAGCAGCGTACAGAGCACGCCGCCAATCGGACCATTAGGGTATTGGCCCATCAACAGCAGCATGCCGTTGTCATGCAAAATGGTGAAAATCTCAAACATCGCCATTACCTCGCATAGACGCGCTGGAAGCGGCGGGCCATCAGTGCGCCAAGGCCCATCAGCAGCAGGGAGAAGAACAGATAGCCTACGGTCGCCACGATGTAGGATTCGAAGGTACGGAACGTTTGGTTCTCAATATCGCGCGTCACATAGGTCAGATCCGCCACGCCAATCACCATCGCCAGGCTGGTGTTTTTAAACAGCAGCACCGTGTGGTTGATCATCGCGGGCAGCGCGTTGCGAATGCCCTGCGGCAGAATCACGCCGCGCATGGCGCGCACGTAGCTCATGCCGAGTGCGCGCGCGGCTTCGTTCTGGCCGTCGGGAATGGCGCGCAGCCCGCTGCGGATATCTTCGGAGAAGTACGCCGCCTGGCACAGGCCCAGCGCGGTGAGGGAGAACAGGAACTCGGCGTTGTAGTTGTTGATCCACATCTGCAGCGCTTCCGGCAGCAGCGTGGGAATGGCGAAGTACCACATCATCAACTGGATCAGCGTCGGCACATTGCGGTGATAAGAGACATAGGCTTTGACCAGCCCGACCGCGATGCGGTTTTCAGTCAGGCGGATCACCACCAAAAGCAGCGCCAGCACCATCGCCAGCAGCCAGGCACCCAACGCCAGTTCAAGGGTGATCACCGTTCCGTCAACGATCATCTGGCCGTATTGGCCGGTTATCACACTGCTGAAATCGAGAGCCATTCTGTTACCTCATGGTCGCAAATTACGCGCTGTGGTCGCCCGGTCGCATGGTGGAAAGACCGCCCGGCACCTGCAGCGTTGGGGTGATTTCGATGTTGCCAATATTCACCGCCAGCGGTGCCGCGAGCGCGAAGGCGACGCAGTCGGCGATATCTTTGGCCTGCGGCAGTTCAAAGCCATCAATGAAGCGGCGGCGCGCCTCTTCGTGATCGCCTGACACGTTGCCGAAGATATCGGTGGCGACGCGGCCCGGACAGATTTCGGTGATGCGCACGCGCGCGCCGTAGCAATCGACGCGCAGCTGGCGCGAAAGTGCATGCACACCGGCTTTGGTGGCGTGATACACCGAGTTACCGTTGAAGTTGTAGATGGCAGCAATTGAGGTGATGTTGAAGACGTGGCCGCGATCGCGTTTCACCATGCCCGGTACCAGCAAACGGCACAGATGCAGCACCGCGCGCAGATTGACGTCGACCTGGGTTTCAATCACGTTCTCATCGGCATCAAGGATCGATCCCGGATGCGACAGGCCCGCGTTGTTGACCAGAATGTCGATTTCGAGGTCTTTACACAGCGCGGTCAGCGCGTTGACGTCGCTGACATCCACCGCGTGCGGAATACAGCCGGTACGATCGGCCAGCGCCGCCAGCTGCTCTTTACGGCGCGCCACCGCGTGCACGGTGATGCCCTCTTTGCACAAGCGCTCAACGATCGCTTCACCCATTCCCGCGGATGCGCCGGTTACCAGCGCGGTTTTGTAATCTGAAAATGGCATCTGCCTCTCCTCGTTATGGCGTCTTTTGACTGTATGCAGTTATGCCGCAAGGGCATAAGACATAAAAATTTTGAGGCAATAAGCGCCCCTTATAACCCCGTTCGGCTGGCATTTATGGCGACCGAAACGTCAACAGGTCCTCGTCGTACTCCACCGCAGACGAATGCTCTGCGGCGAACGACTGCACCGTGCCACTATCCGGACTGATCACCGGCACATACAGCGGGCCAACCTGCACCAGCGCCACTATTTCACCGGCCACAATCTGCTGGCCGGGCGCGACAAAATCCTGCTGGCTATGCGGATGGCGGCGCAGCAGCGTGCCGGGCATCGGTGCGCCAATGCGTTGTGTGATGGAGGGGATTTCAGCGGCGGGAACCGTGGCAGGCGCGGGCGTGGCTGGCGTGGCGGCGAAGGTCAACCGCACCGACCAGTGCTTGCCATCGAGCGCCAGACTGTTCAGCCCGGAGGATTGCATCTTGCGCGCCAGCGCGCGCAGCGTCGGCAGCGGTATTG
>NZ_DAMBSA010000112.1:0-11824 GCF_032054795.1 Pantoea sp. CTOTU49201 | reverse complement strand
ATGCGATTCGCGAATTAGTCAGCCTGCTGCATCGCCGCCACTCCAATATTGTCCGTGCCATCACCATTTTCGACAACAACAATCACGTCTACGTCACCTCGAATAACAACCAAAACCTCTCGTTATTACAGAAAGAGGACATCTCAACGCTGGAAGATGGCGTCTCGGTGGAACGGCAAGGCAATGTGATGATTTTGCGCACGCCAATCATCTCCGAACGCTATTCGGTGGATGAGCTGCCGGGCGAGGATGCCAAACCCGCCGGGAACCCGCTGGGTTATGTGGCGATCGAGCTGGATCTGCAATCGGTGCGGCTGGAGCAGTACAAAGAGGTGTTTGTCGCCACGCTACTGCTGCTGTTCTGCCTGTGCATCGCCATGCTATTTGCCTATCGCCTGATGCGCGACGTCACCGGCCCGATTCGCAACATGGTCACCACCGTGGACCGCATTCGCCGCGGCCAGCTGGACAGTCGCGTGGATGGCTACATGCTGGGCGAGCTGAGCATTCTGAAAAACGGTATCAACGCCATGGCGATGTCGCTCACCGCCTATCACGAAGAGATGCAGCAGAACATCGATCAGGCGACTTACGATCTACGCGAAACGCTGGAACAGCTGGAGATTCAGAACGTGGAGCTGGATCTGGCGAAGAAGCGCGCGCAGGAAGCGGCTCGCATCAAATCAGAGTTTCTCGCCAACATGTCGCACGAGCTGCGAACGCCGCTGAACGGCGTAATTGGCTTTACCCGCCAGATGCTGAAAACCGGGCTGAGCACCAACCAGCGCGACTACATGAGCACCATCGAGCGTTCGGCGAATAACCTGCTGAGCATCATTAACGACGTGCTCGATTTCTCGAAACTGGAAGCCGGCAAGCTGGTGCTGGAGTCTATCCCGTTCCCGCTGCGCGCCACGCTGGATGAAACGCTGGTGCTGCTGGCGCCGTCCGCCCACGACAAAGGGCTGGAAATTACCGTGTGCCTGGAAAAACAGGTGCCGGACAACGTGATTGGCGATCCGCTGCGCCTGCAGCAGATCATGATCAACCTGATTGGCAACGCGATTAAATTCACCGAGCACGGACATATCGATCTGCGCGTCGAGCTGCGCAGCATCAGCAACACGCGTGCTGAGCTGGAGATTCAGGTGCATGACACCGGCATCGGTATCTCCGAACAGCAGCAGTCGCAGCTGTTCCAGGCGTTTCGCCAGGCCGATGCCAGTATTTCACGTCGTCATGGCGGCACCGGTTTAGGGTTGGTGATCACGCAGAAACTGGTGAGCGAAATGGGCGGCGAAATTGCCTTCCACAGCCGTCAAAATCAGGGCTCGACCTTCTGGGTGCATATTCATCTCGATCTCAATCCGAACGCACCGGCCATTCCGCGCATGCTGGATGATTTGCGTGCCACGCCGCTGGCGTATATCGAGCCACATCCGGCGGTGGCGAAAGCGGTGCAGGAGATGCTGAGCATCACACCGTTACAGGTGCAGCACTTCTCCAGCCTCGAAGAGATGCCCGATACGCACTTCCCGCTGCTGCTGATGGGCTTGCCGGTCACCGAGCCGCATCCTGCGACGCTGTCGGATGCGTTGATTGCGCGTCTGCATGCGCGTGCCGATTCGGTGCTGCTGGCGCTGCCGAGTGAAATGATGCTGTTTGCCGACGACTTGCGGGCGCGCGGCATTGCCGGTTGTATCGCCAAGCCGGTTTCGTTGACGCGCTTGCTGCCAATGCTGCTGGACTTACATGACTGGCAAAGCGATGCGCTGCCGCGCGGCGCACGTCAGCCGCTGACGGTGATGGCGGTGGATGACAATCCCGCCAACCTGAAACTGATTGGCGCGCTGCTCGAGGAGCAGGTGCAGCACATCATTCTGTGTGATAACGCCGAGCAGGCGATTCGCCAGGCGCGCCTACACAAGCTGGACGTGATTCTGATGGATATCCAGATGCCGGATATCGATGGCATCCGCGCCAGCGAAATCATCCGCAGCCTGCCGCTGCACGCCACCACACCGATTGTCGCCGTAACCGCGCATGCGTTGGATGGTGAACGTGCGCAGCTTATCAATGCTGGCATGAATGACTATCTGGCGAAGCCGATTGACGAGGACAAACTGAGCCAACTGCTGCAACGCTACGCGCCGAACCGGGTCGCGTCGCAGCCGCAACCGCCGGAAGTTGCGCCGTCGCTGGATTGGACACTAGCGCTGCGTCAGGCCGCCAATAAACCTGATTTAGCCCGCGATCTGCTGCAAATGCTGCTAGATTTCCTGCCGGAAGTGGAAGAGCGCGTTGAGAGTGCGATGGCGAGTAATGATGTGGTGGGATTGCGCGAGATTATTCACAAGCTGCACGGCAGCGCCAGCTACAGCGGCGTGCCGCGCCTGAAGCAGCTTTGTCAGCAGCTGGAGAAGAGTTTGCATCAGGAGAGTGATATCGACGCGCTTGAGCCGGAGCTGCTGGAGTTGAGCGATGAGATGGCGAACGTGGCGCGAGAGGCGAGGAAGCTGTTGGCGTTGGGTTAGTGCGGTGCGCTGATGGGCCAGGTCGGCATAAATGCCGACCCTACGACGTCATTATGCGTACGCATTTGTAGGGTCGCCATTCATGGCGACCTGGCTTACAGCACTTTCCCAACTTTAATCACCGCCGCCACATTGCGCGCCGTCAAACGCACGTTCTGCGCCGCATTGGCCAGCGCGTCTTCCAGCGAACAAATGCTAAACAACACGCTGAACACCGCATCCAGCCCATGTTGATGCACCACGCCGACATCCGCCGTCAAACTTCCGGCAATGCCAATCACCGGCTTATTAAACTGCTTTGCGACTTTTGCCACACCAATCGGCACCTTGCCGTTGATGCTCTGGCTATCAATGCGCCCTTCGCCGGTAATCACCAGATCGGCATCTTTCACCTGCTCAGCCAGTCCCAATGCTTCAGTGACAATCTCAATACCGCTGCGCAACTCGGCCTGGCAAAACGCATGCAGCGCCGCGCCCATGCCGCCCGCCGCGCCGCCGCCATCAATGTGTAAAACATCAATATCCAGATCGCGATGAATCAAGGTGGCGTAATGTTCCAGTGCTTTGTCCAGTTGCTGCACCAGCTCCGGCGTTGCGCCCTTTTGCGGACCAAAAATCGCCGACGCGCCCTTTTCACCGGTAAGCGGATTACTGACATCGCAGGCCACTTCAAAGCGGCACTCTTTAATGCGCGCATCCAGCTGTCCGATATCAATGTGTGCCAGCTGCGGCAATGCACCGCCGCCATAGGCAATTTCCTTGCCGTGCTCATCCAGCAGCTGTGCGCCCAGCGCCTGCATCATGCCGGAACCGCCATCGTTGGTGGCGCTGCCGCCAATACCGATGATGATGTGATCGACACCGCGATCGAGCGCATCTTTAATCAGCTCGCCGGTGCCAAACGAAGTGGTAATCAGCGGATCGCGCTGTGCGGCGGGCACTAACTCCAGCCCGCTGGCCGCCGCCATTTCGATAAACGCGGTGCGCTCATCGCCTGACAAACCGTAGAACGCTTCCACTGGCTTGCCGAGCGGTCCAGTAACCGTCAGCCGGACAATGTTTCCCTGCGTTGCCGCCACCATCGCTTCAACCGTGCCTTCGCCACCGTCGGCAACCGGTATTTTCACGTAGTCAGCTTCAGGAAAGATCTCGCGGAATCCCGCTTCAATCGCCGAAGCCACTTCCAGGGCGGATAAACTCTCTTTATATGAATCCGGTGCGATGACAATTTTCATAGGCAATCCAGCGCGGTTGATGACGGACATCCGTCCTGCGAAGGCAGCGAGCCGCCCGGCATCCGCAGACGCCGGACGATTGCACTACCGGGTGATCTCAACTTTCGCTAATTTTTCATAATAGCAGGCCAGCGCGCTATGGTCGGAAGTGCCCTGTCCGTCCACCTTGAGCGCCTGCATCATCTCCATGACCGCAGCGGTCAGCGGCAGATGCGCGCCAATCTCGTGTGAGGTATCCAGCGCATTGGCCAGATCTTTGATGTGCAGATCGATACGGAAGCCCGGCTTGAAGTTACGATCCAGCACCATCGGCGCTTTGGCATCCAGCACGGTGCTGCCCGCCAGGCCACCACGAATCGCCTGATAAACCAGCTCAGGATTAACGCCCGCTTTGGTCGCCAGCGACAGCGCTTCTGACATTGCCGCGATGTTGAGCGCCACGATCACCTGATTCGCCAGCTTGGTGACGTTACCCGCGCCAATGTCGCCGGTGTGAACCACCGAACCCGCCATCGCTTTCATGATGTCGAAGCACTGATCGAACACCGCTTTATCACCGCCGACCATCACCGACAGCGTGCCTTCAATCGCTTTCGGCTCGCCGCCGCTCACCGGCGCATCGAGCATTTTGATGCCTTTCGCCGCCAGCGCATCATGCACTTCACGGCTGGCTAACGGCGCAATGGAACTCATGTCGATCACGATCAGACCCGGCTTCGCGCCTTCGATGATGCCGTTAGCGCCGAGGCACACCTCTTTAACCTGCGGCGAGTTCGGAACCATGGTGATCAACACATCTACCTGTTCTGCTACCTCTTTTGGCGTCTTCGCCACGGTGGCGCCCAGCTCCACCAGCTCTGCTTCGTTGCTAACATTATGGTCGCGCACCACCAGCGAATAACCGGCTTTCACCAGGTTTTTACTCATCGGTTTGCCCATGATGCCGAGGCCGATAAATCCAATTTTCATTGCCTTTCCTCTCAGTCAGTTATTTTTTAAATTTGTCACACAGCGCCTGCGTGGCGTTACGGAACACGCCCAGATCGCTGCCTACCGCCACAAAGCTGGCGCCCCACTCTAGATAACGGCGCGCATCGGCTTCCACCGGCGCCAGAATCCCGCTCGGTTTCCCCGCCGCTTTGGCGCGTTCAAATACGTGTTTAATCACTTTCAATACTTCGGGATGCGCAGGCTGGCCGAGATAGCCGAGCGCTGCCGAGAGATCGCCCGGCCCAACGAAGATGCCATCGACACCATCGACTGCGGCAATAGCATCGATATTGTCCACCGCCTGTTGCGTTTCGATCTGCACCAGCACCGTGATGTTATCGTTGATGGTGCTGTTGTAGTCCGGCAGCGTGCCGTACATGTTGCTGCGGTGCGAAACCGAGACACCGCGAATGCCAGCCGGTGGATAGCGAGTTGATGCCACCGCGCGAATCGCCTCTTCTTCGGTTTCCACAAACGGCACGAGGAAGTTATAGAAGCCGATATCCAGCAAGCGCTTGATGATGATCGGTTCGTTGCACGGCGGACGCACCACCGGCGCGCTGTGGCTGCCCTTCAGCGCCATCAGCTGCGGCACAAAGGTGGTGATGTCGTTTGGCGCGTGTTCGCCATCCAGTACCAGCCAGTCAAAGCCCGCCAGGCCCAGCACTTCGGTGGTAAGGGGATTAGCCAGCGCGCACCAGCTGCCAATCAGGGTTTCTCCTGCCAGCAAACGGCGACGAAAAGGGTTCGGCCAGGCATTGCTCATTGTCTTCACTCCTGTCGGTTACAGCAGGCTCCCGCGCGGGGAGCCGGAAAAGTTAGCGCACCAGGCACGGACGCTTGTTATCGAAGGTCCAGTTCGGTACGAGGAACTGCATGGCTTGCGCATCATCGCGCGCGCCCAAACCGTGTTTCTGATACAGCGCGTTGGCCTGCATCACCTGATCCATATCCAGCTCGACGCCGAGGCCCGGTTTTTGCGGCACCTGCACCATGCCACCTTTAATCTGGAACGGCTCTTTGGTCAGGCGCTGATTGCCTTCCTGCCAAATCCAGTGGGTATCGATGGCAGTAATCGCGCCCGGTGCGGCGGCGGCAACGTGGGTAAACATCGCCAGTGAGATGTCGAAGTGGTTGTTAGAGTGCGAGCCCCACGTCAGGCCGAAGTCGTGGCACATCTGCGCCACGCGTACCGAACCCTGCATCGTCCAGAAGTGCGGGTCGGCCAGCGGGATATCAACCGATTGCAGCGACAGCGTGTGGCCCATCTGACGCCAGTCGGTGGCGATCATGTTGGTGGCGGTCGGCATGCCGGTGGCGCGGCGGAACTCAGCCATCACTTCACGACCGGAATAGCCTTGCTCAGCACCGCACGGATCTTCCGCATAGGCCAGCACGCCTTTCAGCTGCTTACCGAGCAGAATCGCCTCGTTCAGCGACCATGCACCGTTAGGATCGAGCGTGACGCGCGCCTGCGGGAAGCGCTTCGCCAGCGCCGTTACCGCTTCGGCCTCTTCGCCGCCGCGCAGCACGCCGCCTTTCAGTTTGAAATCGTTAAAGCCATATTTTTCATACGCCGCTTCCGCCAGGCGCACCACCGTATCCGGCGTCAGCGCTTCTTCATGGCGCAGGCGATACCAATCGCATTTATCATTTTCCTGGCTCTGATACGGCAGCGAGGTTTTCTTGCGGTCACCGACGTAGAACAGGTAGCCGAGCATTTCCACACGATCGCGCTGCTGACCATCGCCGAGCAGCGAGGCGACGTTCACGCCCAGGTGCTGCCCCAGCAGATCGAGCAGCGCCGCTTCGATGCCGGTCACCACGTGAATGGTGGTACGCAAATCAAAGGTTTGGTTGCCGCGCCCGCTGGAATCGCGGTCGGCAAAGGTGCTGCGCACCAGATTGAGGATGTTTTTGTATTCGCCAACGGTTTTCTGCACCACCAGCGCCGCCGCATCTTCCAGCGTCTGACGAATCTTTTCGCCGCCCGGAATCTCACCCACGCCGGTATGTCCGGCATTGTCTTTAATGATGACGATATTGCGGGTGAAGAACGGTGAATGCGCGCCGCTCAGGTTGAGCAACATGCTGTCGTGACCGGCCACCGGAATGACCTGCAGCGATGTAATTTTCGGTGTCTGACTCATTTCCTGCTCCTTAGACTTAGCCGCGACCAAATGCTGGACGCTTGCGGTCGAATGACCAATTGGGAACCAGATACTGCATAGCGGTGGCGTCATTACGTGCGCCCGCCGGCAGCGATTTGTACAAAGCGTTGGCCTGATGCAGACGATCCCAATCCAGCTCGACGCCGAGGCCCGGCTTATCCGGCACGGCGATTTTGCCGTTGCGGATCTGCAGCGGTTCTTTGGTCAGGCGCTGATCGCCCTCCTGCCAAATCCAGTGCGTATCAATGGCGGTGGGTTTGCCCGGCGCAGCCGCGCCAACGTGGGTGAACATCGCCAGCGAAATATCGAAGTGGTTATTGGAGTGACAGCCCCAGGTTAATCCCCAGTCGTCGCACAGCTGCGCCACGCGCACCGCGCCGCTCAACGTCCAGAAGTGCGGATCGGCCAGCGGGATATCGACAGAGTTGAGCATCACCGCGTGGTTCATTTCGCGCCAGTTGGTGGCAATCATGTTGGTGGCGACCGGCAAGCCTGTCGCACGACGGAATTCGGCCATCACTTCGCGACCGGAATAGCCCTGCTCGGCACCGCACGGATCTTCGGCGTAGGTCAGCACATCGCCCATGCCTTTACACAAGCGAATGGCTTCGTCGAGCGTCCAGGCACCGTTGGGATCGACGGTGATGCGCGCATCGGGGAAGCGTTTTTTCAGCGCTGCCGCTGATTCAATTTCCTGCTCACCCGGCAGCACGCCGCCTTTGAGTTTGAAATCTTTGAAGCCGTATTTGTCCTGCGCCGCTTCCGCCAGCCGCACCACGGATTCCGGCGTCAGCGCCTCCTGATGGCGCAAGTGATACCAATCGTGGCTGGCATTTTCGCCGGTTAGATAGGGCAAATCGGTTTTGCGACGATCGCCGAGATAAAACAGATAACCGAGCACCGTGACTTCATCGCGCTGTTGGCCCGGTCCGAGCAGTTCCGCTACCGGCACGCCGAGGCATTGGCCGAGCAGATCGAGCAGCGCGGCTTCCAGCGCGGCCACCGCATTGACGCGCAGCTCGAAGGTCCACGCGCCTTTGCCGAAGGTATCGAAATCCGCCGACTGATTGCCTTTGTGCACCTGCTGCACCAGACGATTCATGCGCGCAACCTGCTGGCCTTTTACCTGCGGAATCGCCTCAATCAGCGTTTGGTAGATGGTTTCACCGCCCGGCGCTTCACCGACGCCGGTATGTCCGGCGCTGTCAGTGAGCACCACAATATTGCGGGTGAAGCAGGCGCTGTGCGCGCCACCGATGTTGAGCAGCATGCTGTCGTAACCGGCAACCGGAATCACCTGCATGTCGGTGATGACCGGCGTACTTTGCGTAGTCATAGTCCGTCCTTATGGCCTGGTTTTCAGTTCGACGCGTTTGATATCGCCGGCAATCACCAGGAAGCTAAATGCGGCGACAAAGGCATGAATACCGACATAAATCAGTGCGCCTTCAAAGGATCCACTGGTGGCGATGATGTAACCGATAGCGATTGGCGTGACGATGCCGGAGAAGTTACCGAACATGTTGAACAAACCGCCGCTCAAACCGCTGATCTCTTTCGGTGCAGTATCTGCCATCACCGCCCAACCCAGCGCGCCAATGCCTTTGCCGAAGAACGCCAGCGCCATGAAGAACACCACCACCCATTCGGTGTCGGTGTAGTTACACATCACCATCGAAATGGAGAGCAGCATGCCAAGCACAATCGGCGTTTTACGCGCGATATTCAGCGAACCGGTTTTACGCATCAGGTAATCAGAAATCACCCCGCCCAATACGCCACCAAGGAAGCCGCACACCGCTGGAATCGAGGCAATAAAGCCCGCCTTCAGGATTGACATGCCGCGCGCCTGCACCAGATACACCGGGAACCAGGTAATAAAGAAGTAAGTTAAGGCGTTGACGCAGTATTGGCCGAGATAGATGCCCAACATCATGCGGGAAGTCAGCAGCTGTTTGATCTGGAACCACTTCTCGCTCCAGCTCACTTTGCGATCGTCCTTTTTGACATCCATGTTGATCAACGCGCCGCCCTGCTCCATGTACTCCAGCTCGGCTTTGTTGACGCCTGGATGATTGGTGGGATCGTGGATCACTTTCAGCCAGATGAAGCTGAGGATGATGCCCAATCCGCCCATGAACCAGAACACGTGCGCCCAGCCCACTTCGGAGACCAGCCAACCCATGATCGGCGCGAAGATCACCGTGGCGAAGTATTGCGCTGAGTTGAAGATCGCTACTGCGGTGCCGCGCTCCTGCGCCGGGAACCAGGCCGCAACAATGCGGCTGTTGCCGGGGAAGGATGGCGCTTCCGCCAGGCCGACCAGGAAACGCAAAAGGAACAGCGAAATGATAATGCCAAAGCCGCTGAACAGATCGACAAAGCCCTGCAGTAAGGTGAACAGCGACCAGAGGAAGATGCTCCAGAAGTAGACGCGTTTTGAGCCGAAGCGGTCGAGCAGCCAGCCGCCCGGAATCTGCCCAATAACGTACGCCCACGAGAAGGCGGAGAAGATGTAGCCCAGGCCGACCGAATCAAGGCCGATATCTTTGGACATCGCCGACCCGGCAATCGAAATGGTTGCGCGGTCACCGTAGTTGAACGAGGTGACGATAAATAACATCACCACAATCCAGTAACGGGCATTGGTGCGCTTTTGCACCGCTTCCGCTGTCTGGCTGAAACTATTCATGATGCACTCCTGAAATATAGCGAACGCTACATCCACTCTGACTGCATACACATCGCGTTGGGTATCAGAATGATGTTGGGTTAAACACGGCGATTTTTATATTTGGCAATACGATGATGCGTCGTGACGAATAACCTAACGTTGAAGAACGAGAATCAGTATAGGAACAGCCTGGAGGCGAAACACTGGAAGAACGCATGAGGATTAAGGGCGAATGAGAATGATTTTATGGCATCTGCACATAACGCTGCGGCGTGGCTCACGGAACGCTTTTTTCCATCGCGATTTTGCCTGGTAAACGTACAGGCCAATAGCAGTTTGTGAGTCAATTCACTTGCGTTTGGATAAACGAACCAAATTCACCTGTTAAATCTCCTTAAAGCCAGTCAGTTGCACAATGCATCCGGCAAAAAACCCTGCATATACTGTGGCTGGCAAAAAACGATGACGTGATCGACGTATTTTAAACCGCGCTGCTAAGTACAGTGCGACGAACTGGAAGGTGAGCAATGAACCGTCCTCTGACAGAAAAACCGCTCTATATCAAAGTGCACGATGCCGATAACGTGGCGATCGTGGTCAACAATCAGGGATTGCCGTCCGGCACCCGTTTCGACGACGGGCTGCAACTGACGGAGCATGTGCCGCAGGGACATAAAGTCGCGCTGAGCGACATCCCGCAAGCGGGCGCGATCCTGCGCTATGGTGAAGTGATTGGCTACGCGCTGCGTCCGATCCCACAAGGTAGCTGGATTGAAGAATCTCTGGTGGCGCTGCCCGAAGCGCCACCGCTCAACAGTTTGCCGCTGGCAAACAATGTACCGCCCGCGCTGCCGCCGCTGGAAGGTTATACCTTCGAAGGGTATCGCAACGCAGATGGCAGCGTGGGCACGCGTAACCTGCTCGGTATCACCACCAGCGTCCACTGCGTGGCGGGCGTGGTGGATTATGTGGTGCAAATCATTGAGCGTGATTTGCTGCCGCGCTATCCCAATGTCGATGGCGTGGTGGCGCTGAATCATCTGTATGGCTGCGGCGTGGCAATCAATGCGCCGGCCGCGGTGGTGCCGATTCGCACCATTCACAACCTGGCACTGAATCCCAATTTTGGTGGCGAAGTGATGATCGTCAGCCTTGGCTGCGAGAAGTTACAACCGGAACGTCTGCTGACCGGCACACCGGACGTGCAGGCGATTTCGCTGGATGATAACGACATTGTGCGGTTGCAGGATGAGCGGCTGGTCGGCTTTGGCGCGATGGTGGATGAAATCCTGCAGGTCGCCGAACGCCATCTGAAAAAGCTCAATCAACGCCAGCGCGAAACCTGTCCGGCATCAGCGCTGGTGATCGGCACGCAATGCGGCGGCAGCGATGCTTTCTCCGGAGTAACGGCGAACCCCGCCGTGGGATTTGCTTCCGACTTGCTGGTGCGCTGCGGTGCAACTGTGATGTTCTCAGAAGTGACCGAGGTGCGTGATGCCATTCATCTGCTGACGCCGCGCGTGGTGGATGAAGCGGTCGGCAAACGGCTGCTGGAAGAGATGGCGTGGTATGACGATTATCTCAGCCAGGGCCAAACCGATCGCAGCGCCAATCCCTCGCCGGGCAACAAAAAAGGCGGGCTGGCGAATGTGGTCGAGAAAGCGCTGGGCTCGATTGCGAAGTCAGGTCGCAGCCCAATTATTGAAGTGTTGTCGCCAGGTCAGCGCCCTACCAAACGCGGGCTAATTTATGCAGCAACACCAGCCAGCGATTTCGTGTGTGGCACCCAGCAGATTGCATCGGGCATTACCTTGCAGGTGTTTACCACCGGGCGCGGCACGCCTTACGGTTTAGCCGCCATTCCGGTGATTAAGATGGCAACGCGCAATGCGCTGGCCGAACGCTGGCATGATTTGATGGATATTAATGCCGGAACTATTGCGACGGGCGAAGAGAGTATTGAACAGGTCGGTTGGCGACTGTTTGAGTTGATTCTGGATATTGCCAGCGGGCGCAAACAGACGTGGTCGGATCGTTGGGGGATTCGTAATCAGCTGGCGGTATTTAATCCGGCGCCGGTGACGTGATGGTTGTTGCCCTCACCCTAGCCCTCTCCCACTTCGCGGGAGAGGGAACAAACCGTGCGGGCTGCACCCTCTAAATATTCCCTCTCCAGCTGGCGGGAGAGGGTTAGGGCGAGGGAAAAGTCATTACAGCAAC
>NZ_DAMBSA010000111.1:6311-11839 GCF_032054795.1 Pantoea sp. CTOTU49201 | reverse complement strand
TTCCCGCACATGACGGTGGAGCAGAACATTGCCTTTGGCCTGAAGCAGGACAAACTGCCGAAAGGCGAAATCACTAGCCGCGTCGAAGAGATGCTGTCGCTGGTGCACATGCAGGAGTTCGCGAAGCGTAAGCCGCATCAGCTCTCTGGCGGTCAGCGTCAGCGTGTGGCGCTGGCGCGTAGCCTGGCGAAACGCCCTAAGCTGCTGCTGCTCGACGAACCGATGGGCGCGCTGGATAAAAAACTGCGTGACCGCATGCAGCATGAAGTGGTCGATATTCTCGAGCGTGTCGGCGCTACCTGCGTGATGGTGACGCACGATCAGGAAGAGGCGATGACCATGGCGGGCCGCATTGCCATCATGAACCGTGGCAAATTCGTGCAGATTGGTGAGCCGGAAGAGATCTACGAGCATCCAACCAGCCGCTACAGTGCTGAGTTCATCGGTTCGGTGAATGTGTTTGAAGGCTTGCTGCGCGAACGCGGCGAAGACGCGCTGATCATTGATGCGCCCGGCTTAGTGCATCCGCTGAAAGTGCAGACTGATGTTTCTGTGGTGGATAACGTGCCGGTGCACGTGGCGCTGCGTCCGGAAAAAGTGATGCTGTGCGAAGAAGTCCCAGCCGATGGCTGTAATTTTGCCGTGGGTGAAGTGGTTCACATCGCCTATCTCGGCGACCTGTCGATTTATCACGTGCGTCTGCGCAGTGGCCAGATGATCAGCGCACAGTTGCAAAACGCCCATCGCTACCGCAAAGGCGCGCCAACGTGGGGCGATGAAGTGCGTCTCTGCTGGGACGCGGACAGCTGTGTGGTTCTGACGGTTTAAGGGGGCGATATGAGCCAGATTTCTCAACGCAGCGAGCCCGAAGTGGTGGGCACGCCGCTGCAGCGCTGGGCAACGCGCATCAAGATGCAGCATGGCCGCAAGCTGGTGATTGCCTTGCCGTATCTGTGGCTAATCCTGCTGTTCCTGCTGCCGTTCCTGATCGTACTGAAGATCAGTTTTGCCGATATTGCGCGCGCCATTCCGCCGTATACCGATTTGGTTACCTGGGCCGATGGCGAGCTCAATCTGGTGCTCAACCTCGGCAACTACTTCACGCTGACCGACGATCCGCTGTATGCCGACGCGTATCTGACGTCGCTGAAAGTGGCGGGCATCTCCACCATTATCTGCCTGATGATCGGTTATCCGCTGGCGTGGGCGGTGGCGCACAGCAAGCCTTCGATGCGCACTATTCTGCTGCTGCTGGTGATCCTGCCATCGTGGACCTCGTTCCTGGTGCGCGTTTACGCGTGGATGGGCCTGCTCAACAACAACGGCATTCTCAACCGCTTCCTGATGTGGCTCGGCGTGATCGATCATCCGCTGGTGATCCTCTATACCAACACGGCGGTGTATATCGGTATCGTTTACTGCTATCTGCCGTTTATGGTGCTGCCAATTTATACCGCGCTGACGCGTATTGATTATTCGCTGGTGGAAGCCTCGCTGGATCTCGGCGCACGTCCGTTGAAAACCTTCTTCAGCGTGATTGTGCCGCTGACCAAAGGCGGAATTATTGCCGGCTCGATGCTGGTGTTTATCCCGGCGGTCGGCGAGTACGTGATCCCGGAACTGCTCGGCGGTCCGGACAGCATCATGATTGGTCGTATTTTGTGGCAGGAGTTCTTTAACAACCGCGATTGGCCGGTAGCGTCCGCGCTGGCGGTGATCATCCTGTTGATTCTGATATTGCCGATTATCTGGTTCCACAAGCACCAGAACCGTGAAGTGGGAGAGAAAGAATGAGCCAGTTACCGACCATTCGCTCTCCGTGGCGCACCGTGATACTGGTGCTGTGCTTTATGTTCCTGTATGCGCCGATGCTGCTGCTGGTGGTTTACTCCTTTAACAGTTCGCCGCTGGTTACGGTGTGGGAGAACTTCTCGTTCCACTGGTACAAGGTGCTGTTCCAGGATCAGGCGATGCTGGATGCGGTGGGTCTCAGCCTGACCATCGCCGCGCTCTCAGCCACCATGGCGGTGGTGCTCGGCACTATGGCGGCGGTGGTGATTGTGCGCTTTGGTCGCTTCCGTGGGCATAACGGTTTCGCCTTTATGCTGACGGCGCCGCTGGTAATGCCCGATGTGATCACCGGTTTGTCATTGCTTCTGCTGTTCGTGGCGATGGGCAATACCTTTGGCTGGCCGAGCGATCGCGGCATGCTGACCATCTGGCTGGCGCACGTGACCTTCTGTACCGCTTACGTGGCGGTGGTGATCAACTCGCGTCTGCGTGAGCTGGATCGCTCGATTGAAGAGGCGGCGATGGATCTCGGCGCCACGCCGGTGAAAGTGTTCTTCGTCATCACCGTACCGATGATCGCGCCCGCTATCGTTACCGGCTGGCTGCTGGCATTTACCTTGTCGCTGGATGACCTGGTGATTGCCAGCTTCGTAACCGGTCCAGGCGCGACCACCTTGCCGATGGCGATTTTCGCCACCGTGCGTCGTGGCGTGAACCCGGAGATCAACGCCTTAGCCTCGCTGATTCTGTTTGTCGTCGGTTTAGTCGGTTTTATCGCCTGGCGCTTTATGGCGCACGAAGAAAAGCAGCGTTTACGCGATATTCAGAAAGCAAAACGTGGCTGAACGCCGTAACATTAATGGCGACCCTACGTCGTAGGGTGCGCATTTATGCGCACCTCAGTTACGGAGCAATACCATGTCGGAAACCCTGAAAAACGGTTCAATGATTAACGCTACGCCGGTGCCGGTGATGGTGGCGGGCTGCGCCATCATCATTACGCGCTGCCTCAGCGTGCTGATGCTGGCCAACGAACTGGGTTACGACGAACTTGCTAATTTCGTGCATCGCAGCGCGCAAGCCTGGGATTCCACACTGATCTTTATCGCCAGCCAGCTGATTTTCCTGTTTGAACTGCGCTGCGCCTTTACCCTGATGCGCGGCAATAATCGTGGGCGCTGGGGCTATGTCGCGACGCAAATCATTGTGCTGATCTACATGTTGATGGCATCGGTGGGCTGGATCTACCCGGAAATTTTCAGCATCCCTGGCGAAAGCAATGCGCAGATCATTCATCACACGCTGCTGCAAAAGCTGCCGGATGTGCTGGTGCTAGCGCTGCTGTTTGTGCCCGCCAGCAGCCGCGCTTTTTTCCGGCACCGGTGATACAATCGCCCCCATTTTTTCTCCCGATTCTGAATACAGGCATTTGCATGCATTGCGCGCTTCATGATGCCGGTCGCTGTCGTTCGTGCCAGTGGCTGGAAAAACCCTATCCGCAACAGCTCAACGACAAGCAGTCGCTGCTGGAACAACTGCTGGCTGAGAGGCCGGTAGGCGAATGGCTGCCGCCGGTGCAATCCGCGCAGCAAGGGTTTCGTAATAAAGCCAAAATGGTGGTGAGCGGTAGCGTGGAGCGGCCGATCTTCGGCATGGTGGCGCGCGACGGTGAACCGGTCGATCTCTGCGCTTGTCCGCTCTATACCGACAGCTTCAGCGCGGTGTTCACGCTACTCAAACCCTTTATCGCCCGCGCCGGTTTAACGCCCTATAACGTGGCGCGCAAACGCGGTGAGCTGAAGTTCCTGTTGCTGACGGAGAGTTCGCAAGGCGGCATGATGCTGCGTTTTGTGCTGCGCTCCACCAGCAAGCTGCAGCAGCTGCGCGACGCCTTGCCGTGGCTGCAACAGCAACTGCCGCAGCTGAAGGTGATCTCCGCCAATATTCAGCCGGTGCATATGGCGATTCTTGAAGGCGATGAAGAGATTGCGCTGACGCCGGATCAGGCGCTGGCCGAGCGCTTTAATCAGGTTCCGCTCTATATTCGTCCGCAAAGCTTCTTCCAGACCAATCCACAGGTTGCAGCCGATCTCTACGCCACCGCGCGCGATTGGGTCGCGCAGTTGCCGGTTAGCAGCATGTGGGATCTGTTCTGTGGCGTCGGAGGATTTGGTCTGCACTGCGCAACGCCCGAAATGCAGCTGACCGGCATCGAAATCAATGCCGAAGCCATCGCCTGTGCGCAGCAGTCAGCACAGCAGCTTGGATTAGAAAATGTGAGTTTTGCCGCACTGGATTCCACGCAGTTCGCCACGTCGCGGGAAGCGGTGCCGCAGCTGGTGCTGGTGAATCCGCCGCGTCGCGGTATCGGCGCAGAGTTGTGTGCTTATCTCAGTGAGATGGCACCCGATTACATTCTTTATTCCAGCTGCAATCCCACCAGCATGGCGCAGGATATTGCGCGTCTGGCGGAGTATGACGTGAGCCGCGTGCAGCTGTTCGACATGTTCCCGCATACCGCGCATTTTGAAGTGCTGTGCTTGTTGAGCAAGAAGGGTGGAACAGCGTAGCGTTCACCGGAACGGAGGACGTGCAGAACCTGTCTGGCGCCCGCCACGCTATCCCATAATGCTTATTCCGGGAACCACTTCTGATTGATTTGCTGCCAGGTGCCGTTGGCTTTCAACGCCACTAACGCGCTGTTCAGCTCGTTAAGCAGCGGCTCATTACCTTTGCGTACTGCAATGCCTAAACCGGTGCCAAAGAAGTCGGTATCGGTGATGTGCTCGCCGACCGCGCTAAGATCGTCATTGGCTTTCAGCCACTGATTCACCACCGCAGTATCGCCAAACACGCCGTTCAGGCGACCGTTTTTCAGATCGAGAATCGCGTTCTGATAGCTGTCATACGCCACCGCAATCACCTCCGGATGTTTCTCCAGCAGGTATTTCTGATGCGTGGTGCCGTTCTCAACGCCAACACGTTTGCCTTTCAGCTGGCTGAAATCGGTGAACTGGCCTTTATGCGCAATCACAATCGCCGAGTTAGCGTAGTAAGGCTGGGTGAAATCGACCTGCTTACTGCGATCGGCGGTGATATCCATGCCGGAAATGACCGCGTCGTAGCGACGGAATTTCAGCGATGGAATCAGGCTATCGAAGGCGTTGTTGGTGAAGGTGCAATCCGCTTTCATCTGCTGGCACAGTGCTTTTGCCAGATCGATATCGAAGCCAACGATTTGGTTGTCGTGATCAAGGGATTCGAACGGGGGATAAGTTGCGGAAGAGGCGAAGCGGATTTTTTCGGCCGCATAAGCATTCATTGCCAGAGTTGCCAGTGCAGCAGCAACGATCCATTTTTTCATTATGTAACTCCTGTAAACCATGCCAGAGACGGAACGGGTTACACGATGCCAGTTAATGAATTTATATGCAATATTTTTGCTTATTAATTTAAATGATAACAGGCGCCGTTTCAGGCGCCTGTTGTGGTGGCATCAGTTACGGCGCTCAAATGCCAGCGCACGCTTCTCAACCAAACGCATCATCAGCGTCAGCAAGCCGTTAACCACCAGATAGATCAGGCCAGCGGCAGCGTACACCGAGATATCGTAAGTGCGGCCATATAGCAGCTGCCCGTGGCCCATCACTTCCATCAGCGTAATGGTGTAAGCCAGCGAGGTACTTTTGAATACCAGCACCACTTCGTTGGAGTAGGACGACAGGGCGCGCTTGAAG
>NZ_DAMBSA010000111.1:0-6301 GCF_032054795.1 Pantoea sp. CTOTU49201 | reverse complement strand
GGAATGGCACGCACCGCACCGTAAAACAGCTGGGTGGTGTAAGCCGCACTGTTGAGTGACAGCGCCAGCAGCGCGCACAACCACGGCTGCGACAGCAGATGCCACAGCCACGGAATGTTCTGGATGCTGGGGAACTGGCCGGGACCGTAATAGATCAGGAAGATCTGCACCAGCAGCGGCGTGCCAGTGAACAAAGTGATATAGCCTTTCACCAGCCAATTCAGCACTGGCACTTTGAGCGCCAGCACGATGGTGCAGAGTACCGAGAGCACCAAAGCCGCAAACAGCGAAGCCACGGTCAGCGTCAAGCTGGTGTGTAACCCTTTCAGCAGCTCGGGTAAGTAATCCAGCATGCTTAAGCCCCTCGCTCAAAACGCGTGGTGCGCAATTCAATGCGGCGCAGCACGAACTGACTGAATAGCGTGATAATCAGATAGATCGCCGCCGCCACCAGATACCAGGTAAACGGCTCTTGCGTGCGCGTGGCAATGCTTTTGGTTTGCAGCATCAGATCGTTGACGCTGATCAGCGAGACAAGCGCGGTATCCTTCAGCAAAACCAGCCATTGGTTGCCCAAACCGGGCAGCGCGTGGCGCCACATCTGCGGCATGATCAGGCGCAGAAAAATCGCCGACTTCTTCATGCCCAGCGCCTGGCCCGATTCCCATTGACCGACCGGCACCGCTTTCAGCGCGCCGCGCAGGGTTTGTGATGCATAGGCGGAATAGAGCATCGCCAGCGCAATCACACCACACAGGAAAGGACTGACGTCGAAGTTTTCAATCTGCACCTGCACCGGAATGTTGAACAGGCCGAGATTGATGTGGAAGCCATCGGAGAGTGTCAGCAGCAGCTGAGAAGCGCCGAAATAGATAAACAGCACCACCAGAATTTCCGGCAGGCCGCGAATCAGCGTGACCAGCGCGGTACCGATCCACGCCAGCGGTTTCCAGCGTACCGATTCCCAGCCAGCAAAAATCATCGCCAGCACAAGGCCGGCGATCAGTGCACAAACGGCAAGGCCGACGGTCATACCGGCGGCGCTTGCGAGTGGAATCATTTCATTCATCAGAAATTACTGCTGGAACCATTTGCTGTAGATGGTTTTGTAGGTGCCGTCAGCTTTGATCTTCTCCAGCGCCGCATTGAACTTGCCCTGCAGCTCGCTGTTGCCCTGACGCACGGCAATACCTAAACCGGTACCGAAGTAATCTTTATCCGTCACTTTCTCACCCAGCGGCGCGAGGTTGGCGTTCTGCTTCAGCCACTCGTTGACCACGGCGGTGTCACCGAACACGGCGTCGATGCGGCCGTTTTTCAGATCCAGCACCGCGTTCTGATAGCTGTCGTAAGGCACAACGGTGATGTCGCTGTGCTTGTCAGAGAGGTATTTCTGGTGCGTGGTGCCGTTCTGCACGCCAACACGTTTGCCTTTCAGCGCGGCCACGTCAGCCATTTTGCCTTTCTGCGCAATGAAGATGGCAGAGTTGTCGTAGTACGGCTTGGAGAACAGCACTTGCTTCTCACGATCTGGCGTGATGTCCATGCCCGCCATTACTGCGTCAAAACGACGGAATTTCAGGCTGGGGATCAGGCTATCGAACGCCTGATTGGTGAAGGTGCAGGTCGCATCCATCTCTTTACACAGCGCGTTAGCCAGATCGACATCAAAACCCTGAATTTTGTTATCAGAGTCGACGAACTCAAACGGAGGATAAGAAGCCTCGGTAGCAAAACGCAATGTCTGTGCCGCTGAAGCGCTGAGGCTCAGGCCAGCAAGGAGGGCAGCAATTACAACTTTTTTCATTAGAAGCATCCTGACTTAATGCGAAAGATAATTAGCAAACGCGTCGGTTTGCGGCTGTGTAAAGTGGCTGGCATCGCCTTGCTCAACAATGTGACCGTTTTCCATATACACCACGCGGCTGGCGGTTTTACGCGCCACTTCCACTTCGTGCGTGACGATCACTTGTGTGATGTTGGTCTGTGCTAGCTCACGAATAATGCTGACGATCTGGGCGGTGATTTCGGGGTCGAGCGCGGCGGTCGGTTCATCAAACAGCAGCACCTGCGGCTCCATCATCAGCGCACGGGCAATCGCGACGCGCTGCTGCTGGCCGCCGGAAAGATGCAGCGGGAAGCGATCGGCGTACGGCGTCAGGCGCAGACGATCCAGCAGCTTCTCAGCACGCGCACGCGCGGCGTCTTTGCTGAGACCGAGCACGCGGCACGGTGCTTCAATCAGGTTTTGCACCACGCTAAGGTGCGGCCATAGATTGTATTGCTGGAATACCATGCCCACGTTCTGCCGCAGCTCGCGAATCGCGCTGTCGGAAGGGGCTTTGGTGAAATCAAACTGGTTGCCGGCAATCTGCAGGCTGCCGGAACGCGGTTGCTCCAGCAAGTTGAGGACGCGCAGGAGCGAACTTTTACCCGCGCCACTCGGGCCGAGCAACACCAGCGTTTCACCCTGCGGACAAGCCAGGTTGATATCGAACAGTGCCTGATGGGCACCGTAAAAACAGTTTATGGCGTTTAGTTGAATACTCATGCGCTAAAAATGAATAGTAATTAGTGTCGCGGATTTTAACGTCACCAGAATAGTTATGCAATTGTGGTGGGTTAATATTTATTAAAGAGCAGTGAAACCTCCAAAGCGTAGCACAATATCGCGCAACTCAAGGTGGATGAGGGCTGGTGAGCGCTATTTAGTTCACAAAATATCAACAAAAAGCGCCGCAAGGATGCGGCGCGCTAATCAATGGTGTTAACTGCGGGAAAAGTGAACGGTTACTTTTTCGCTTCCAGCAGCTGCGTCAGCGAACCGCCGCCAACGTGTGGCACCTGGCCGACATAACGCACATCATCAACAACCCAGCAGGTGCCTTCGTGGATCATCAGCACTTCATCTTTCCAGGTTTTGTTATCGCGGCTCAGCTCAACGCGCAGCGGGATATTGCGCGCATCGCGGTTAGGAATGGTGGATGCGCTGGCAACCTCCGCCGACGTTGGGCCTTGCGCCAGGCTGGAGAAGAGATCGCCTTGGCTCCAGGCCGCCGGTTTTGGATTCTGGCTGCTGGCACTCAGCAGCTTCTGATACAGGTGATCGCTGAGGTAAGGGCGATATTTCGCCAGCGTGTTGCTGTCTGGCAAACCTTGTGTCGGCTGACTGACGCGTAAATCGTAGAACTGTTGTGCCACGCTGTCCGGACCACCCTCAACACAGGCAGCGGTGCGCGGGCCATTATCCTTAATGACCGGCTCAACGGTGGTACAAGCACTCAGCAGCAACGCTGCAGGAATAAGCAGCGCAAAGGCATTGTTTCTCATCTCGATTTCCTTATTGTTCACTGGCAAAGCGCCATTTTTAGCATAGAGTATAGCCTTGCTTTTAAGCGCTACGAGCTGATTCAGAAAAGGAGAACACCATGAAATTTTCTACAACGCCCACGCTGGAAGGACACAGCATCAGTGAATATTGCGGCGTGGTCGCCGGAGAAGCGATTCTCGGCGCCAATATTTTCCGCGATTTCTTCGCCGGCATCCGCGATATCGTTGGTGGCCGCTCAGGCGCCTACGAAAAAGAGTTACGCAAAGCGCGTCAGATCGCCTTCAAAGAGCTGGAAGAACAGGCCAAAGCGCTTGGCGCCAACGCGGTGGTGGGCATCGATATCGACTACGAAACCGTGGGTAAAGAGGGCAGCATGTTGATGGTGAGCGTCACCGGCACCGCCGTGATTATTCGCTAATGCGCGTAGTGGTTTTGTTGGCGATGGCGCTGTTACTGAGCGCTTGTCAGTCATCAATTGAAGCGCGCCACGGTTATTGGGTCGATACTGCGCATCCGGCTCAGGGCGCGCGACCGCGCATTAAGGTGGTGGTGATTCACTATACCGCTGAGGATTTCTCCAGTTCGCTGGCGACACTGACCGATCGGGACGTTAGCGCGCACTACCTGATTCCGCAGCATCCGCCGCAGAAAAACGGCAAGGGCGTAGTGTGGCAACTGGTGCCGGAAAGCCAGCTCGCATGGCACGCGGGCCCGAGTTTCTGGCGCGGCGCAACGCGCATCAATGACACCTCGATTGGCATTGAAATCGTCAACAGCGGTTATCGCCGCACTTTGACGGGTTTACAGTGGCAGCCCTTTACGCCGCAGCAGATCAGCGCGCTGATGGCGCTGGTGGAGGACATCACCCAGCGCTACGGTATCTCGCCAGAAAATGTGGTCGGACACAGCGATATCGCGCCACAGCGCAAGCAGGATCCCGGTCCGCTGTTTCCGTGGCAGCAGCTGGCAGAGCAAGGTTTAGGCGCGTGGCCCGAGCAGGCAACGTTGCAGCGCTATCTTAACGGACGCGCGGCGGATGACGGCGTAGATCAGGCAGAATTGCTGGATGCGCTGCAGCGCTATGGTTACGACGTCCCGGCGGCAACGACGCCGCAGATGCAGCGCAAGCTGATTGCGGCGTTTCAGATGCATTTCCGCCCGCGTGATTATCGCGGCATCGCCGATGTGGAAACCCTGGCGATTGCGCGTGCGTTATTAGCGAAGTACGGTGCGGCGCAGTGATGCGCCGCATTGGTGGCCATAAATGGTGACGGTGTGTTTACTGCTGCAGAAACGCCTGCCAGTGTGCCACCAGCCGTTGCAGATCCTGACGGCTGACATCCAGATGCGTGACAATACGCGTCACGGGCCCGACGCTGATTAACACATCGCCCGACTGCATCCAGCTTTTCAGCGCTTCAACTTTTTCGGTTGGCACCTTCACAAACAGCATGTTGGTGTGCTGATTGAGCACTTCAACGCCGATGGCACTTAGCTGCTCGCCTAACCACGCCGCGTTGTCATGATCGTCTTTGAGACGCGCGACATTGTGTTTTAACGCATACAGGCCAGCAGCGGCCAGAATGCCCGACTGGCGCATGCCGCCGCCGGTCATTTTGCGCCAGCGACGCGCTTGCTCAATGTAGGCTTCATCGCCACACAGCAGCGAACCAATCGGCGTGCCGAGCCCTTTTGACAGGCAGATGGTTAAGGTGTCGCAGTAACGTGCAATCGCTTCCAGTTCAACGTTCTGTTCCACCACGGCGTTAAAAATACGTGCGCCATCAATGTGCAGCGCCAGCTTGCGCTCGCGGGTGAATGTCCAGGCTTGCTCCAGATAGCTCAGCGGCAGCACTTTACCGTGATGGGTATTTTCCAGGCTCAACAGACGCGTGCGCGCGAAGTGGAAATCATCGGGTTTGATGGCAGCAGCCACATCCGCCAGCGGCAGGGAACCATCTTCGGCATGCAGAATCGGCTGCGGCTGAATGCTGCCGAGCACCGCCGCACCGCCGGCTTCATATTTGTAGTTGTGCGCCTGCTGACCCAGGATATATTCATCGCCGCGCTGGCAGTGACACAGCAGAGCCACCAGATTGGCCTGCGTGCCGGTAGGGAAGAACAGAGCAGCGGCTTTGCCGCTCAGGCGTGCGGCTTCGACTTCCAGTGCATATACGGTGGGGTCATCGCGGTAGACATCATCGCCAGTTTCGGCTGCCATCATGGCATCGAGCATGGCAGCACTCGGGCGGGTTACGGTATCACTGCGTAAATCGATCACGTCGCTCTCCTGAAATAAAAAAGCGGGCAGAGCGCCCGCGTTATCATCATATTTGGCCTGAATTGTTTTACCTCAGCCAGTTGGTTTTCGCCAGCTCCACGATCTCATCACCGCGTCCATTCAGAATGGCACGCATCATGTAGAGGCTGAAACCTTTGGCCTGCTCGGCTTTGATCTGCGGTGGCATCGACAACTCTTCCTTGGCGGTAATCACGTCAAGCAGCACCGGGCCATCATGCGCAAAGGCTTCCTGCAGCGCGCCGTTGAGATCGGAGGCTTTCTCGACGCGAATGCCTTTGATGCCGCAGGCGGCGGCAATGGCGGCGAAATCAGGGTTTTCGAGATCGGTGCCGTCAGTCAGATAGCCACCGGCTTTCATCTCCATCGCCACAAAGCCCAGCACGCTGTTATTGAAGATCACCAGTTTCACCGGCAGCTTGAGCTGCGCCACCGAAATGAAATCGCCCATCAACATGCTAAAACCGCCGTCGCCACACAGCGCCACCACCTGACGCTGCTTGTCCAGCGACTGTGCACCCAACGCCTGCGGCATGGCGTTGGCCATCGAACCGTGATTGAACGAGCCGATCAGACGACGTTTGCCGTTCATCTTCAGATAGCGCGCCGCCCAAACCGTTGGCGTGCCGACGTCGCAGGTAAAGATGGCATCGTCATCGGCATATTCGCTG
>NZ_DAMBSA010000110.1:0-12013 GCF_032054795.1 Pantoea sp. CTOTU49201 | reverse complement strand
CACTCGGAGCCGCGCCCGGTGTATGCGCTCTATACCGAGAAAGATAAGCTGCCGCTGAAAGTGCAGGTCTGTATTGATTATCTGACCGAGTATTTCAAACAGGTGGCGCAGCAGTATCAGCAGCATCGGAAAGGTTGAAGCAGGTCGCCATGAATGGCGACCCCACAACTTTAGGCGGTGCCGCCTACGGTGATTTTATCCAGCTTCAGCGTTGGCTGGCCCACGCCAACCGGCACGCTTTGTCCCTCTTTACCGCATACGCCGACGCCTTTATCCAGCGCCAGGTCGTTGCCGACCATCGAGATCTGCTGCATCGCTTCAATGCCGGAGCCAATCAGCGTGGCACCTTTGACTGGCGTAGTCACTTTGCCTTTCTCGATTAGGTAAGCTTCTGAGGTGGAGAACACGAACTTGCCGGAGGTGATATCAACCTGGCCGCCGCCGAAGTTCGGCGCATAAATGCCGTACTCCACGCTTTCGATGATATCTTGCGGCGTCGATTTGCCTGCCAGCATGTAAGTGTTGGTCATGCGCGGCATTGGCAGGTGCGCGTAAGATTCACGGCGACCGTTGCCGGTTGGATTGACGCCCATCAGGCGCGCATTCAGCTTGTCCTGCATGTAGCCTTTCAACACGCCATTTTCGATCAGCATATTGTATTGGCCCGGCACGCCTTCATCATCGACCGCCAGCGAACCGCGCAGACCTTCAATGGTGCCGTCGTCAACCACGGTACAGAGTTCTGAAGCCACCAGTTGGCCCATTTTGCCGCTGAATACCGATGTCGCACGACGGTTGAAGTCACCTTCCAGACCATGTCCAACGGCTTCGTGCAGCAGCACGCCCGGCCAGCCCGCGCCCAGCACCACCGGCAACATGCCAGCGGGCGCCGCAACGGCAGAGAGATTGACCAGCGCCATGCGCACCGCTTCACACGCCCAGGCATCGGCACGCACATCACCGCTCTCATCGGCGAGGAAGAATTCATAACCGGTACGCGCACCGCCGCCGCTTGAGCCACGCTCCCGTTTACCCTGATCTTCCACCTGCACGCTGATGGACAGACGCACCAGCGGACGAATATCTGCTGCCAGCGTACCGTCAGTTGCCGCCACCAGCACTTGTTCGTAGACGCCGCTCAGGCTGGCATTTACTTCCTGCACGCGCGGATCGGCAGCGCGCGCCACTTTATCAACGCGATGCAGCAGAGCAATTTTGTCTTCACGCGTCAGGCTATCCAGCGGATTAACGGGCGCATACAGCGAGCGGTTCAGGACCGCTGACAAGGTGTGCGCTTTGCCGTTGCCTTGTTCACGCACGATGCTGCGCGCCGCTTCAGACGACTGACGCAGTGCATTCAGGGAAATCTGGTCAGCGTAGGCGAAACCGGTTTTCTCGCCGCTAACGGCGCGGACGCCCACGCCCTGATCGATATGGTAAGAACCATCTTTGATAATTTTGTCTTCCAGCACCCAGGATTCGTGGAAACTGGACTGGAAATAGAGATCGGCATAATCCAGACGACGTTCTGAAAGCTGCCCTAACAGGGAGTAAAGGTCCTGCTGATTAATGCTGTTCGCAGTTAGCAACTGCTCACTTACCAGATTCAGAGTCATCGTTTCTCACTCATTATGTGCTCGGATAGTCATAGCCTGCGGCAATTACCCGACGGCGTCAAATTCACTTCTTATCGTCTTCGCGCGGTTTGCGCAGTACTTCATTGATTTCCGGCTTATCCAGCGGTCCGCTAATGTGATAACGCAGCAGCGAAATCTTATTCCACAGCGGCCCCAGCACTTTACTGGCGGCGAACACAGCTGCGCCAACCACCGGATTGATCACAAAGGCGGTGGCGACGCCAACCGAGGCGGAGATTTCTGGAGCGACCACCGCTTCCATGTCGATCTGACGCTTCACCAAATCGATGTTGCCCTTCATGGCGATATCCGCTTCCAGGCCATCCACCAGCAGGTTATCGGTGCGCATCACGCCGTTTTCAATCCACGCGGTGCCGTTAATCGAATCGAAATAGAAACCATCACTAAAGGTATCGCTGAAATCGAAGCGCATCTTACGTAGCAAGGCATCGAAGCTAAACAGACGCAGCAACTGTCCCGCGCGACCGGTATTAACATCGGCGATCTGGCCTTTGCCAAAGTGGCTTTTCAGCGTACCGCTCAGCGTCTCTACCGAGGGTTGCCACGGCGCAGAACGCCAGTGCAGATCGTAATCGAGTTTGAAGGGTGCGTCGCGCAGCGGCGTGTTCATGCCAAACCAGTTGGCGGCGTCATTGATATTGTCACCGCTTAGGCTGCCCTTCAGCGAAGTGCGCTGATCGCCGGGTTTATTCACCCATTCACCCGCCACGTTGAGCTTCGAGCTGCCAGAATCAATCGAAGCGTTAGTAAGTGCTAACGTATCGCCTTGCGGCTGCAGCTTCGCCTGCATGTGACCGAATTTCTGTCCGCGCAACCAGCACTCATCACAGTTAAGCTGCAACGCTGGCCAGCTGCTGAAGTTGATGCTGCTACTGTTACCGCCAAACGGCGATGATTTTCCCTCAGTTTTCTCAGCCCATTCAGGATTGTAGTAAAGATAGCTTAGGTTGATCTGCCACGGAGACTGCTGCGACGTCTGCAAACTGCCACGTGCTTCACGGCTCTCCAGCTGCAAACGCGTGTTGCCGCCTGCGCCCTGCGTGACAGTGGCGTTAACGTCGTGCCACTGCTGACCACCCAGCGTCAGCGCCGGTGTCCGCAGAATAAAGTCGCCAGGCAGCAGTGCGCCGCCCACTTCAGGTTCGCCTTGCGCATTGCGTGAACTGCCTGCGCCAGCCATCATCCCCATCCAGGCTTCGCCATCCAGCGGCGGGAGATTCAGCTCCATGCCGCGTTTTTCCGGCAGCTTCGGTGTGCTTTTCGCATCGTTAAGCCAGATACCGCGATCAACGCGCAGCTGCGGCTCCAGAATCCAGCGGCTATTGAAACGATGGTGATCGCGCACGCTACCGCTCAAGGTAAAACCTTTTAGATCGCCATCCGCGTTGATGGTAATCGGCATCGCTTCACCGGCCGCTTTATCCAGCGGCGCAGGTAAGTGACTACTTACAGCTTTACCCTCGCCTTGCAGTGCAACTTTGTAAGTCGCGCCACCTTTGTGCGGCAACGTGATGTCGACATTGCCCTGCCACGGTAAAGAGCCACCTAACTGACGCGTGATGGCGTCCGGCAGCACCTTGAGTTTACCTGGCTGCCAATCGCCCAACAGCTTGACGTTCACGCCAAAGTCGTTGGGATTCTCTTGCGTGCTAAAACTCACGCCGGTTGGCTGCCCGAACCAATTGGCTTGCAACTCTTCACTCTCCAGATTGCCGTTGTTGTAACGGAAGCGGCCGGTGAGATTGTTCAGCGTGGTTTTTAACGGTTTGATATGCAACGTGTTGTTGTTCAGCACCACATTGCCGCTGGCGTGCACCTGCTCGCCATCCAGCGGAATATCGAGATTGAGTTTGCCGCGCACATTGCCGCCAATCTGCAACTCCTGCAGCGCCGCACCGAGCGTTGGTTTCAGCGGCGTTTGCTCAAAATAGTCCGCGATTTTTTTGCCTTCGCCGCTGATATCGCCATCGATAATCAACTTCTCTTTCAGGTAATCCGGAATTACCGCGCTGACATTGCGCGCATCAACCTCGCCGAGCTTGGTTTGATCGGCTTTCATCCACAAACCGTTGTTGAGGAAGTCGAGATTGATGTCGAGATTTTCCAGTGCAGGCCAGCCCGGCTGGAACTGGAAGGTGGAGTTACGCAGCGGTACCCAAACCTCAAACATGCCGTCATTGTGTTTAAACGGGAATAGCGCGGGATCGCCAGCAAACAGCAGCGTGGCGTTATCCACCTGCCCGCCTTTAATCGCGTCACTGAGATAGTGCGTAAGATCGTGGCCCATCAGCCGCTGCGGGAAGTAGCGCCACGCATCGCCGGCATCGGTGACGCGAATCCCGGCGAGAATATCGAGGCGCGGCGCGGTCCCCAAATTCTGCTGATAGCGGAAATCGCCGCGTGCCCACAGCGAGCGCGCCTGCACATCCAGCTGATGTCCATCGAGCGTTAAGCCGTTGGCATCATGCAGCCAGTTAAGCTGGCCAGTGATCTGTTTAACTTGCAGCGGAGCCTGGAACATATCGCCGTACGGCACTTCCGCCTGACCCATCGCAACATCCAGCAAACCGTTGTTTAAGCTGCCGCTGGCGCTACCGCTGAGATTGCTGATACCCGGCAGCAATTCCCACTGTTGCCAGGCGAGATCGCGCCACTTCGCCTGCAAACGCGTTTGCTCCGGCTGCTGCAACGGGATATCCAGCGCCAGCGCATCAATGTGGCCGCGCGGTTGCAGTGAACGCCAGTTATCCAGCAAAGTGGGGGAAAGTGGCTTAAACAGCGGCACGATCGGTGCCAGACGTTCTAAGTCGAGTTGGGTGGCACGCACGCGCACTTCCGCCGCGCTGTTGGCGCCAATCATCTGCTTATCTTCCGGCTTCCACAGCAGAGAAAAATGCCCTGGCGCCCAGGCGATACCGTCGGTGCTTAAACGGGTTTGCGGTACCGAAAGGCTCCAGCCATTTTGGTAGCGCGACAAGTGCGCGGTTAAGCCATCGACCTGTAATTGATGATCGCCCTGCTCGCCGCGCCAGCGCGCGCCGCCTTTGCTCAGCAGCAAATCACCAGCGTAGAGATCGCCATCACGCAAATTCGCCCACGCAGCCAGACTGAAACGCGCGCTTTCAAGGCTGGTGTTGTCACGCAGCCACGGGCCAATCCACGGCCGCACATCAACATCATCGGCCTGCATCCAGATGCGGCCATCGCTGAGTAAGCCGTTGCTGTCGTTAAGATCGAGGCGCACCTGCACCACGCCATGTTGGCCGGTAAAACTGGAAAGGCTCACTTCGCCTTCAGCGCGGTGACGGGTATTTTCGTTCAGCCAGGTTAGGCGCGGAATCGCCAGTTCGGCGTGTTGGCCGGACGGCGTCAGAAAACGGATGCTGCTGTCGCGCAGATCGAAGTGATCGAACTGACGCAAAAACAGATCGTTGATTTGCGCCGGTTTGAAGCTGTTCTTCTGTTCGTCGCTGGTGAACAACGGATGGTTGGTTTCGAGATGCAGCTGCCAGAAGGTGAGATCGCGGAATTGCCAGCGCCAGTGCAGCAGCGATTGCCACACATTGAGCGCCAGATTGACGCGGCCGATGGTGAGTTGACCATCTTCCTGCATCGAGATGTTGAGATCGCGCACCTGCAGCGTTGGGCCGAAATTCTCCCATTTCCCTTGCAGTTCGCTGGCATCCACCGTGACGCCGCTGACGCGTGAGATCGTCTGCAGAATATCGCTGCGATAACTGTTGAGGTGCGGCATCACGAGGCGCAACCCGCTGACCAGCAGCGCCACAATTACGATGATTGCGGCGAGCAGCAGTAACAAAATCCTCGGCAACCGCCTCACACACCTCTCCTTGCTGTCCGTTGGCTTACGGAACTTAACCTCACGATCACATCATGACGACATCAAACTGCTCTTGGGTATAGAGCGGTTCAACATGAACTTTGACCTGCTTACCGACGAAGATTTCCACTTCCGCCAGCGCGTGTGACTCCTCGCCCTTCAGCGCGTCACCCACCGCCGGGGAAACGTACACCAGGAAGCGGTCAGAATCGTAGGCGTGATGCACGCGCACAATTTCACGCATGATCTCATAGCAGACGGTTTCCACCGTTTTCAAGGTGCCGCGCCCTTTGCACACCGGGCAATCAGCGCACAGCACATGTTCAATACTTTCACGCGTACGCTTGCGCGTCATCTCCACCAAACCCAGCGCCGAGAAACCGTTGATGCCGGTTTTCACCCGATCTTTGCTCAGCGCACTCTCCAGCGAATGCAGCACGCGACGGCGATGTTCGTCGTTACTCATGTCGATGAAATCGATAATGATGATGCCGCCGAGGTTACGCAGTCGCAGCTGACGCGCAATAGCTTGCGTCGCTTCGATGTTGGTATTGAAGATGGTTTCGTCGAGATTACGGTGTCCAACAAACGCGCCGGTGTTGATATCCACCGTGGTCATGGCTTCGGTTTGATCGATGATCAGATAGCCGCCGGACTTCAGCTCAACCTTGCGCTCCAGCGAACGCTGGATTTCGTTCTCAACGTCGAACAGATCAAAAATCGGCTGTTTGCCGCTGTAGAGCTCGAGCTTGCTAGCCATTTCTGGAATGTATTCGCTGGTGAATTCCACCAGCAAATCGCAGGTCAAACGCGAATCCACGCGGATGCGATCCAACGCCGCACCGGCGAAATCACGCAGTACGCGCTGCGCTAACGCCAGCTCACCGTACAGCAGGCAACGCGTCTGATTACGCTTTTTACGCTCGCTGACTTTGGTCCACAAACGTTTCAGGAAAGCGGCATCCTGCGACAGCTCTTCTGAACCAATGCCTTCGGCTGCGGTGCGAATAATAAAGCCGCCGAGATCGTCACAGTGCGCCGCAACCACCGTTTTCAGTCGTTCGCGCTCGGCTTCGGTCTCAATACGCTGTGAGACGCCAACGTGTGACGCGCCAGGCATGAACACCAGATAGCGCGAAGGCAAGGTAATGTCGGTGGTGAGGCGCGCGCCTTTGGTGCCAAGCGGATCTTTCACCACCTGCACCATCAAATCCTGGCCGGGACGCACCAGTTCGCCGATGTCGCGCACCACAAAATTTTTCTTCTCATCACCCGCCACGCATTCGGTGTGCGGCATGATGTCGGAGGCGTGCAGAAAGGCGGCTTTTTCCATGCCGATATCGACAAAGGCCGCCTGCATACCCGGCAAGACGCGACTGACGCGTCCTTTATAGATGTTGCCCACGATGCCGCGTCGTGCTTCGCGCTCAATGTGGATTTCCTGCAGAATGCCGCCATCAATGTAGGCAACACGGGTTTCCGAAGGTGTCACATTTACCAGCAGTTCAGCCGTCATCTTGTCCCCTTAACGCCCGCAGTGACTGAAAATGACTCAGCAGCTCACCGGTCTCAACCAGCGGCAATCCCACCACGGCGTGATAGCTTCCATTAATCTTGCGGACAAAATTGCCGCCAAGGCCCTGAATTCCGTACGCGCCGGCTTTATCCATCGGCTCGCCACTGGCGATATAGTGCGAAATTTCCTCCGCCGTCATCTTGCGGAAGGTCACGTCCGTGGTCACCAGGCAATCCAGTTCACGCTGTTTATCAGCCAGCGCTACGGCGGTCATCACCTGATGGGTTTGTCCTGAAAGTTTACTCAGCATCGCGGCGGCGTGCGCGGCATCCTGCGGTTTTTCCAGTACCTCACCGTTCAGTACCACAATGGTATCGGCACCCAGCACCGGCAGATCCTGCGGTGCTACCGCGACGCCCGCGCGCGCCTTATCTGACGCCAGACGACGCACGTAAGCTTCAGCCGCTTCTTCTGGCTGACGCTGCTCTTCTACGTGGGTAATCAGGCGTTCAAATTGCAGACCAAGCTGCGTTAACAGCTCACGTCGACGCGGTGAACCGGATGCGAGGTACAGGCTAATCATAGTATTCCTTACTGAACAGCGAATTGACGGCGAATCTTTCTCATCAATAAGAATAGCCAGGGCCACAGGACGCCGTCGACCACACTACTCCAGAAGATTTCCGGGCGGAATGAGACGTTGATCACCAGGAATTCTGCCCAGAAAACAATCACATCCACCGCAAGGGACAGCACCATAACCATTAATGCCTGCTGCCACAACGCTAAGTTTCGGAATAACTGAAATTTAAAGGCCACCAGATACGCGATGATGCTGAAAGCCAGCGCACGCACGCCCAGCGTTGAACCTGCCACCAGATCCATGATGCCACCGAGGAAAAAACCGGTGCCAACATTCACCCGATGCGGCAGCGCCAGCACCCAGTAAATCAGGATCAGCAACAGCCATGAAGGCCGGAACATGAAGATCTGTTCCGGCCACGGCATGATTTGCAGGATGAGGGCAATCAGAAAGGACAGCCAGATAACCCATCGGCCCTGGCTGCGATATCGACTCAAGGCTGGCCTCCGCGTGTGTTCGCAGAATTCCCTTGCGAACGACTGCTATTAGCGGGTTGCGGTGGCCCCATTTGCTGTGATGACTGCAAAGTATCTGGTGCCGGTGGTCCCATTTCGCCTGCTGGCGGCAGAACCTGCGGCATCATCTGCATCAAACGTTCGTTGGCAACGCGATGCACTTCGTCCGGCGCCATCGGTGCTACGCCGTTACGATCCGCGCCCCACAGCAGCAGCAGATAGCGCAAACGCTGCAAGCCAGCCGCTGGACGCGCCTGAATCACCGTGTAAGCACGCTGTGTATCGACTTTCACCGAGGAGACCACGCCAACCGGATAACCTTCCGGAAAGCGACCGCCCAGGCCAGACGTAACCAGCACATCGCCCACGCGAATGTCGGTGTTGCCCGGCAGATGTTCCAGCTGCAGATCTTCGCTGCAGCCATTACCGGCGGCAATCACGCGAATATCGTTACGCAACACCTGAATCGGCAATGCATGCGATGCATCGCAAATCAGCAATACGCGGCTGGTAACCTGACCAACCGCAACCACCTGACCGACAACCCCTTTATCACTGATCACCGGCTGACCTTCGTAAACACCGTTTACGCTGCCCTTGTCGATAACCACTTGATCGGTATAAGGATCGGTGCCGGTGGAGATCACCTGCGTCACCATCTTGTGCTCATCCTGGCGCAGCGGCGAGCCAAGCAGTTCGCGCAGACGCGCGTTTTCCTGCTTATATTGCCCCAGCATCAGCAAGTCACTGTTTTTCAGGAAGAGCTCACGGCGCAGTGCTTTATTTTCCAGCTCCAATTGCTGACGTGACGCCAGCGTTTCGGAAACGCCATCAAGAAGTTGTCTTGGCCCGTTGGCCAAAAAATAAAATGGACTGACCGACGTGTCCAGGTAGTTGCGAATCTGGGAAAAGGAGCTCACGCGGCTATCAGCGATAATAATCGCGATAGCCACAATGACTGCCAGAAAGAGGCGCAACTGCAGGGAAGGTCCCCTGCTAAAAATCGGCTTCATAAATTCTGCGTGTTCCTCGACATCAGGGAAGAAGCGTTAGCCGTATAGCCAACGCCTCCAGGGCTGGACGCATCTCGCCGTCGTGCGTTGCAGCAGCAGCGTCAGCATAGGCGCTATTCCCTGCGCAATTTGACCAGGGCCTTAGCCGTTGAGGAATTACTCCTCGCTGAACAAATCGCCGCCATGCATGTCGATCATTTCCAACGCTTTACCACCGCCGCGAGCTACGCAGGTCAGCGGATCTTCTGCCACGACCACCGGAATACCGGTCTCTTCCATCAGCAGGCGATCCAGGTTGCGCAGCAATGCGCCACCGCCGGTCAGCACCATACCGCGCTCGGAGATGTCAGAAGCCAGTTCTGGCGGGCACTGTTCCAGTGCGACCATCACCGCGCTCACGATACCGGTCAGCGGTTCCTGCAGCGCCTCAAGAATCTCGTTCGAATTCAGGGTAAAGCCACGTGGCACACCTTCTGCCAGGTTACGGCCGCGCACTTCAATCTCGTGCACTTCATCGCCCGGATAAGCAGAGCCGATACCGTGCTTGATGCGCTCCGCAGTCGCTTCACCGATCAGTGAACCGTAGTTGCGGCGGACATAATTAATAATAGCTTCATCGAAGCGGTCACCACCAATACGCACAGAAGAGGAGTAAACCACGCCGTTCAGCGAGATCACTGCCACTTCAGTGGTACCACCACCGATATCCACTACCATCGAACCGGTCGCTTCAGAAACCGGCAGACCTGCACCAATCGCCGCAGCCATTGGCTCTTCAATCAGGAAGACTTCGCGCGCGCCTGCACCTTGTGCAGACTCACGGATGGCACGACGCTCAACCTGGGTCGCGCCCACCGGTACGCAGACCAGCACACGTGGGCTTGGACGCATAAAGCTGTTGCTATGCACTTGCTTAATGAAGTGCTGCAGCATTTTTTCGGTGACGAAGAAGTCGGCGATAACGCCATCTTTCATAGGACGGATAGCAGCGATATTGCCCGGCGTACGGCCAAGCATCTGCTTAGCGTCATGACCGACAGCCGCTACGCTCTTTGGGGAGCCGGCACGATCCTGACGAATAGCAACCACAGAAGGCTCGTTCAACACGATGCCTTGTCCTTTCACGTAAATCAGGGTATTCGCGGTACCCAGGTCAATGGACAAGTCATTGGAAAACATGCCACGAAATTTTTTAAACATACTAAGGGATAATCCTGCAAGCTGGGGGCGGAAAATAAAATCCGCCTACTTTACCAACCACGCGAAGCCGCTACAAGGCGCAAAAACGTTCTGCTTCGGTGAAAAAATACGCTGAATACTTTTTTGGCCTGATCGTAGGGTCTTTTGCCGTAGTTAAATGGCGTTAACACGCCGTTTTAACCTAAATTCTCCCAGCGATAGCGGGCAAATTTCGACATAAAATCTAACATTTCCAGCCGCCAGCATCGCGCGCTCCGGCACAAATAAGCGAGAAAAACAGCCATCAGCCCGCTGTTCGCGCGCTGAAGGTTTAAATTCGATAACGTTGCGAGTGTTTCTTTACATTACTGTTGACCGGCAACGAGGGCGCAAAGAAATCGCCTTGCCCGCCAGAAACACCCAATCCTGACAGCGTTTGCCACTCCGCGCGCGTACGCACACCTGCGGCGAAAACCTGCGTCGGTGATGACTTACACACTTCCAGCAAACTCTGCACAAACAGTTGGTTCTCAGTACGTCGCTCAATATTGCGTACCAAACCCGGCGCAAGTTTAATCACTTCAATCGGGAATTGCTTGATATAAGCACTGCTCACCACCGTCAATCCGGCCTGATCCACCGCAATGCGACAGCCAAATGCCGTTAACATATGGAAAACCGGCACTAAACGGCTGATGTGTTGACAAACATCGGCCTCAGCAAGTTCAAATAAAAAACGTTTTCTTTGCGATTTGCTGCACTGCAGCAGCAGTTTTTGCAGCCAGCGCTGGAAAGGCCGCTGCAACAGCGAGTCAATATTCACTGGTAGTGCCAGGGTTTCATCCGGCCACATTTCAGAGAGTGCTGCAATGCGCGCCACCAGTTGGCGATCCCAGCTATCGGTCATACCCAGCTGCAACACCAGCGGCATAAACTCCGCCGACACCACTTCTTTGTCGCCATCGAACACGCGCGTCAGTAATTCGCGATGATGGACTTTTCCATCCAGCAGCACCGCCGGTTTTTGGTACATTCGCGGGCCACCACGATTGAGCGTGTTCTCCAGCAAGGTCCGCCAGCGCACGCTGCCGCGCCCCATGTCCAGCGTATTGCCTTCGCCAACCGACCAACTATTACCGCCCTGCAGTGCCGCACGCCGCGTGGCCATCTCCACATTTTCCATCACCTGCGAGACACTTTGTCCGCTGCGCCACGCGCTGATGCCAATGTGGATCAAATCATCGCGATCGACCATGCGCATCGGCGGCAGTGAATCGACGGCATTAATCAGTTGATCGGCAATGCTATTGGCTTCTTTTAAAGTGCGATGCGGCAGCAAGACGGCGAAATCACTGCGGAAATAACGTGCCAGCAGTGCGCCCGGATAGCGCAGCACAAAGGTCGAAAGCATATTGATCAGGTCAAACAGATACTCTTCCACCAGCGTTGGGCCAAGGGTTTCGTGCAGCGTATCGAGATCCGGCAGGCGCACCATCATTACCACGCCGTGCGTGCCGACATCTTCCTGATCTTCCAGCAACGTCGCCAACTGGTTATCGAAGAACAAACGATTGTTGAGACCGGTACGCGGATCCTGCGCCGCAAAGGTGCGAATTAAGGTATCGATGCGCAAACGCTGCTCGCCCGCTTCCTGCAAATCGCCCAGAAGTGTATCGATGGCGCGACTGGCTTTCGGCGGCCATTCCGC
>NZ_DAMBSA010000109.1:0-12035 GCF_032054795.1 Pantoea sp. CTOTU49201 | reverse complement strand
AGGGATTACTCTGTTAATGTTGGCCTGGACATTGAATGAAGCTCGGCTGATGATCAATGCAATTGAGGATCTGACTGCCACATCGATTGAAGCCACAGTACGAATTACCGAAGTGCGTGAACAAAAGCAGCAGCTAACCGTGCAAATCTTGCGAGTCGGCCAGCGTTATCAATTTCCACCTCTCTTTGTGACGCTCAATAGTGCTTCTACTGAGCAACCATTTTGTGCCGGTCAGCGCTGGCAGATGAAACTGCGACTGCGTGCCGTGCACGGCAGACTGAACGAAGGGGAGTTCGATCTGCAGCGTTTTGCTTTGTCGAATCACACTCCGCTGCAAGGTCGCATCATCAGTCAGCAGGCGGAATCGCTAACCTGCAACTGGCGTACGCGTTTCATTGATTACCATTTAGCTAAATTTGTTAGTCTCCAACAACCCGCAATTATGCAGGCTTTAGCGTTTGGCATACGTGCCAACATGACTGAAGAACAGCGACAGTTGCTGCGTGAGACCGGCACTGCCCACTTGATGGCCATCTCAGGAATGCACATTGCGTTAGCTGCCAGTGTTGGATGGCTATTGGCGCGTGCAATTCAGGTGATTTTCCCCGCTCATTTGATAGGCCACTTGTTTCCACTGCTGATTAGCATCATAACCGCAGCACTTTACACATGGGTTTCTGGCAGCCATGCACCGGCCCAGCGCGCGATTATCGCACTCATACTTTGGACAGGTATTCGTAGCGTTGGTTGGCAACTCAGTGGCTGGCAAGTCTGGGCGTTTTGTATTGGCGCATTGCTGGCACTTGATCCATTAACCGTTCTTTCCGAAAGCTTTTGGTTGTCATCACTGGCGGTCGCGATGCTGATTGTTTGGTATCAATGGTTTCCATTGCCGCATCGCTTTTGCTCAAAGCGTCGATGGCTGCTACTGCAATTGCTGCATCTGCAGCTCGGCATGATGATCCTCATGGCTCCGCTACAAATCTTCCTGTTTCAGGGAATAAGCCTGAATGCTTTATTGGCAAATCTGATCGCGGTGCCGGTTGTGTCATTTGTCACGGTGCCACTGATATTGCTGGCAATGCTCTTGCCTGTGCCGCCGATTTCAGCGGGATTGTGGTATCTGGCGGACCTTTCTATAAACAAAGTATTGCTGGTGCTGCAGTGGTTACCCGCTGGCTGGTGGGCATGGAGCGATACCTTACCCGCGATCGTGCTGCTGTGGGTGGGATTACTTCTCTGGCGCAGCAAGCTGATTTATCGCAGCCTGATGCCGTGTTGTAGCCTGGTACTCGCGATTATCCTCTGGCGCAGTTCTACACAGCGTGATGATTGGCAAATCGACATGATTGATGTTGGGCACGGACTGGCCATTGCCATTACTCAGGGCAATGAAGTGGTGCTTTATGACGTTGGACCGGGCTGGAAGCAGGATGATGCCGGTTCACGCGTCATCCTGCCATGGTTGCAGTATCACAGCAGAAGCCTTCATTCTCTGATATTAAGCCACAAGCATCTTGATCACCGTGGTGGGCTACACTCATTGCTCAAAACTAATCCAGCGGTAGAAATTCGTAGTGCTTTAATGGAAGAGGGACACCTGCCATGCTTCCGAGGCCAGCGGTGGCATTGGGGGAAATTGCACTTTACCGCCTTGTGGCCGCCGGAGAATCAGACCCAGGGACAAAATAACGATTCATGTGTGGTGCGAGTCGATGACGGGCAATTTAGCGTATTGCTCACCGGTGATATTGAGTTAGAAGCCGAGAGAAAAATTGTCGCGCTGGAAAAAGATGCACTCAGCGCGACGATTTTGCAGGTGCCGCACCATGGCAGTCGCACTTCGTCAGGCGCGTTACTGTTACGTAATGTTGCTGGTAAGACTGCATTCGCTTCGGTGGCGCGTTATAACGCCTGGCGTATGCCAGCACCAGCCGTGGTGCAGCGCTATCGTCAGCAAGGCTACATGTGGTACGACACGGCACAATCGGGGCAGATTCATGTGGGTATCAGACAAGGTCATTGGCAAATTAAGGGCTTAAGAGAGCAAATAAAGCCTCGCTGGTACCATCAGTGGTTTGGCGTCAAACGCGATTCCAGGTAGAATGAGCGGCTATTTCAAACAGCGTGAATAAATAATGCATCAAGATAAAGATCTCTCAACGTGGCAGACATTCCGTCGACTCTGGCCGATGATTGCGCCCCACAAGGCTGGCCTGTATGTGTCAGCGGTGGCGCTGATACTCAATGCGGCAGGCGATACCCTGATGCTCTCTCTGTTGAAACCTTTACTGGATGATGGCTTCGGTAAAGCTGACAGATCCGTAATGCTGTGGATGCCGCTGGTGGTAATCGGCCTGATGCTGGTGCGTGGTGTGACCAGCTATATCTCCAGTTACTGCATCTCATGGGTTTCCGGCAACGTGGTCATGAATATGCGTCGCCGTCTATTCGGCCATATGATGGGCATGCCGGTAACATTCTTTGATCAGCAGTCAACGGGTACTTTGCTATCACGCATCACCTACGATTCTGAGCAGGTTGCTTCTTCTTCTTCAAGCGCACTGGTTACCGTGGTGCGTGAAGGGGCTTCGATTATTGGCCTGTTCATCATGATGTTCTATTACAGCTGGCAGCTGTCTCTGATTCTCATTGTGCTGGCGCCGATCGTCTCTTTTGCTATTCGTACCGTTTCCAAGCGCTTCCGCAGCATCAGTAAGAACATGCAGAACACAATGGGACAGGTGACGACCAGCGCCGAACAGATGCTTAAAGGGCATAAAGAAGTGCTGATTTTTGGTGGTCAGGAAGTTGAGGCAAACCGTTTTTCTCAGGTTAGTAACAAGATGCGTCAACAGGGCATGAAACTGGTGTCGGCGTCTTCAATCTCCGATCCTGTGATTCAGTTGATTGCCTCGCTGGCACTGGCATTCGTGCTTTATGCCGCCAGCTTCCCAAGTGTGATGGAGACATTAACAGCCGGTACCATCACCGTGGTCTTCTCTTCAATGATTGCTCTGATGCGTCCGCTGAAGTCACTGACCAACGTCAATGCGCAGTTCCAGCGTGGTATGGCGGCTTGCCAGACGCTGTTCTCGATTCTCGACAGTGAGCAGGAAGTGGATAACGGCAAGCGTGAGATGGATCGCGCCAAAGGTGATGTTGAATTCCGCAACGTGACCTTTACCTATCCAGGCCGTGAAATCCCTGCGCTGCGAGATATCAACCTGTCGCTGCCTGCCGGTAAAACGGTTGCACTGGTCGGTCGTTCCGGTTCGGGTAAATCCACCATGGCCAGTTTGTTGACGCGCTTCTACGACATCGACAGCGGTGAAATCTTGCTGGATGGTCACGATTTGCGTGAATACACCCTGCGCTCGCTGCGTAACCAAGTCGCGCTGGTTTCCCAGAACGTGCACCTTTTCAACGACACCATCGCCAACAACATTGCGTATGCCCGCAATGGTCAGTACACGCGTGAACAAATCGAACAGGCTGCGACCATGGCGCATGCGATGGACTTCATCCAGAAGATGGATAATGGCCTCGATACCGTGATTGGCGAGAACGGCGTGCTGCTCTCCGGTGGTCAGCGTCAGCGAATTGCAATTGCGCGCGCGTTACTGCGTGACTGCCCAATCTTGATTCTCGATGAAGCCACATCAGCGCTCGATACCGAATCTGAGCGGGCGATTCAGGCCGCACTTGATGAGCTGCAGAAAAACCGTACTTCACTGGTGATTGCGCACCGTCTGTCGACCATTGAAAAAGCTGATGAGATCGTCGTGGTTGAAGATGGGCGCATTGTCGAGCGTGGTACTCACAGCGTGCTGCTGGAACAGAAGGGCGCCTATGCGCAGCTTCACAAGCTGCAGTTCGGTCAATGATCGAACGCATCTGGAGCGGGCGCTCGCCGTTGTGGCTACTGCTATGGCCGCTGAGTCTGCTTTATGGGGCGATCACCTGGCTGATTCGCCTCAGCTTCCAGCGCGGGTGGCGAAAAAGCTGGCGTGCACCTTGCCCGGTGATTGTGGTGGGGAACCTCACCGCAGGCGGGAATGGTAAAACGCCCGTAGTGATCTGGTTGGTGCAGGCGCTGCAACAACGCGGTTTACGTGCTGGCGTGGTGTCGCGGGGTTACGGTGGAAAGGCTGAACGTTATCCTCTGCTGGTTACCGCTGAAACGCCTACGGCGCAGGCAGGCGATGAACCTGTTTTAATCGCTCAGCGCACGCAGGCGCCAGTCGCGGTTGCGCCGCAGCGGCGTCTGGCGGTAGAAGGCCTGCTCGCTGCGCACGATCTGGATGTGATCATTACCGATGATGGCCTGCAGCACTACGCGCTGCAGCGCGATCGTGAAATCGTGGTGGTGGATGGTATGCGTCGTTTTGGCAACGGCTGGTGGTTACCGGCTGGGCCGATGCGTGAACGTGCCTCGCGACTTCAGACGGTGAATGCGGTGATCGTTAATGGTGGTGATGCGCAGACGGGCGAAATTGCGATGACATTGCAGCCCGGTCTGGCAGTAAACCTGATCAGCGGCGCAACCGTAGCATTAGAGCAACTGCCGGAAATTGTCGCGATGGCCGGTATTGGTCATCCGCCGCGCTTCTTTAACACGCTCAAACAGCAAGGTATTCAGCCAGTGGCAGAAATTGCCTTCGCCGATCACCACGCTTACAGCGAAGACGAATTGCAACGTCTGACTCAGGCAGAACAGTGCTTATTGATGACGGAAAAAGATGCGGTGAAATGTCGTGGATTTGCTCGCCCAAACTGGTGGTATCTACCGGTGGATGCGCATCTGCAGGGCGCGGCGGTGGCAACCTTGTTAGACGATATCACTCATCTCTGCACCAACGCGCGCGACGCCCGTTCGCGCTAACCACCGAAAAGGGAATTGAGTCATGAACCTCGCCGCTTCCCTCTCGTTACAAACTGCTCGTCACCTTCATCTGGCTGCTCAGGGACTGTTACGTCCTTTGGGCCGTCGGGCGCGCTTTAACGATATTCACGCCACTGTACGACAAATGTCTCTGCTGCAAATCGATACCATCAATGTGGTGGCTCGTAGCCCTTATCTGGTGCTGTTTAGCCGCCTTGGCGCATATCAGGCCAATTGGCTGGAACAGGCGCTGGCATCTGGAGCGTTATTTGAATATTGGGCGCATGAAGCCTGTTTTATTCCTTTCGAAGATTACCCACTGCTGCGCCATCGCATGCTGGAACCACAGCGACTTGGCTGGAAGTACAACCAACAGTGGGTTGAGGAACATCAACAGGAAATCACTGATCTTCTGCAACACATCTCCGCCAATGGTCCGGTACGTGCTGCCGATTTCAGCAATGATAAAAAGACCAAACCAGGCTGGTGGGTGTGGAAGCCGCATAAGCGTCATCTGGAGAATTTGTTCAGTGCCGGTCAATTGATGGTGGTAGAACGGCGCAACTTCCAACGAGTTTACGATCTGCACAGCCGCGTAATGCCGGACTGGATTGATGAACAGCATGCACTAAGTGAAGACGAAGCAGTCATAAAGATGCTGAGTCACAGCGCGCGCAGCCTCGGCATTTTTCGTGACAGTTGGCTAGCAGACTACTATCGCCTCAAACGCGCACCGCTCAAGTCGTGGCTCGCGGATGCCGCCGCGCGCGGAGAGATAGTTCGCGTTGAGGTCGAGCAACTGGGCGAAATGTGGCTGCACCACGCGTTATTGCCGTTGCTGGAAAAGCCACTCTTGGCCACGCATACCGCGCTGTTGTCACCCTTTGATCCGGTGGTTTGGGATCGTCGTCGTGCGCTGGAGCTGTTTAATTTTGATTACCGCATTGAGTGCTACACGCCAGCGGAGAAGCGCAAATATGGTTATTTTGTCTTGCCAGTGCTACATCGCGGCGTATTGAAAGCGCGTATCGACGCCAAAATGGAGCGTCAGGCAAAACAATTGGTAATTCGTGCATTCTGGCTGGAAGAGGGCACACGCGTCAGTAACGCTTTCCTTAATGATGTACAAAAAGCCATTAATCGCTTTGCTGCGTGGCAAGGTGCCAACGAAGTGATTATCGAAAATGCGCCAGCAGAACTGCTGGCTGTCTGGTCAAATCGCTGGTCGATTGATGAATAAAGCCGCCATTTGTCTGGCTTGAGTGCGCCATTCACGCGCACGCTATTATGCTATGCTAACCGCCTGATTCGGTCCTGAATGGAGAAGATTATGGATCACCGTTTACTCGAAATCGTTGCCTGCCCGGTATGCAACGGAAAACTCTATTTCAACAAAGAGCAGCAAGAGCTGATCTGTAAACCAGATGGCCTGGCTTATCCGGTACGTGACGGCATTCCAGTGCTGCTGGAAGTGGAAGCGCGTACGCTGTCTGTTGAAGAGATTCATCCATGAGTTTTGTTGCCATTATTCCTGCGCGTTACGCTTCAACGCGTCTGCCCGGCAAACCGCTGGTGGATATTCAGGGTAAACCGATGGTGCTGCACGTCATGGAACGCGCGCGTGAATCGGGTGCCGATCGCGTGATTGTCGCCACCGATCATCCGGATGTGGCGGCGGCGGTAACTGCAGCGGGCGGCGAAGTGTGCATGACGCGAGTCGATCATCAGTCTGGCACCGAGCGGTTGGCCGAAGTGATCGAAAAGTATCAGTTTGCCGACGACACGATCATCGTTAATGTGCAGGGCGACGAGCCGATGATCCCGGCGGAAATTGTACGTCAGGTAGCAGGTAATCTGGCGCAATCCGAAGCCGGCATGGCGACGCTGGCGGTGCCGATCACCGATGCAGAAGAAGCCTTTAACCCAAACGCGGTGAAAGTGGTGATGGACGCCAAAGGTTATGCGCTTTACTTCTCACGCGCCACCATTCCCTGGGATCGCGAGCGTTATGCTCAATCGCGCGAGCAGATTGGCGACACGCTGCTGCGCCACATTGGTATCTACGCCTATCGCGCCGGTTTTATCCGTCGCTATATCGCGTGGGAACCTTGCCCGCTGGAGCACATTGAGCTGCTCGAACAGCTGCGCGTGCTGTGGTACGGTGAAAAGATTCACGTCGCGGTGGCAAAAGCTATCCCAAGTGTTGGGGTGGATACGCCGGAAGACCTTGAGCGGGTTCGTCTCGCTATGCAGGGTTAATCTCCGACCGGCCAGCGGCTCTCGCTGGCCTTAAAGTTTGATCTGGCGCTAAGCTTTGCGCCGCCATCACCTCCAGCATATTCCAGCCCTTTGACTTCGGAGGATATTGCATGGAACAGCTCCGTTCAGAACTCGCGTTGGTGCTCGGTGAAAGCATCAGCCGTCTCGAAACCATTAGCGAGCAGACGCACACGCGGCTGTATGCGCTTTACGACAACGCCGGTAAACCGATGCCGCTGGTGGCGAAGTATTTTCGTCATCAGGGACGCGCGGCGCTGGAAGCTAAAAAACTGACCATGCTCGGACGTGATGGCATGATCGCCGTGCCCGCTGTGTTTGGCCTGGTGCTCAGCCAGCAAAAACCGGTGCATGAAATGTTGCTGATGGCGCGCTTCAACGGCGTCTCGGCGGAAGCTCCGGCACGCAGCGCAGCACGCTGGGAACAGCTGTGCGAGCAGATCGTCGAAGGCGTATTGGCGTGGCATCGCATCGACAGTCATGGCTTAGTCGGCAGCGTGGACAGCGTACAGGAAAATAGCTGGCCCGCATGGTATCGACAGCGGGTTGATGTGCTGTGGTCAACGCTGGGTTATCTGTCGCCGCCGTTTTTCACGCTGGAAGATCGTCAGATTCTATTTCGCAGCCGTCAGTTATTAGCGCGTCTTTTCAACGGATTTGACGATCCCTGCGTGTTGATGCACGGCAATTTGCGCTTAGCCAGCATGTTGAAAGATGCGCACAGCGATCAGTTAATTGCGATGATGCAGCCGGGCAACATTCTCTGGGCACCGCGCGAATACGATCTGATGCGCCTGGCGGATAGCGGCGCGGAAGCGTCACTGCTGCAACACTATCTGCAGCGTGCGCCCGTGGCGGAAGGTTTCCTCTGGCGACGCTGGTTGTATCAGTTGTGGGATTGCGTCGACACGCTGGTCAGCAGCGGACAGTTTGACCGTCCGCGTTTCGATCACGCCCGTGCGCAATTACTCCCCTGGCTGGGTTGAGGTGAGATCGTCACCGCGCAGCTTCTGCCAGATCTGTCCCAGCGTTTCATAGATCGCTCGCTCACTGTGACCGAGCCACAGCGGTGACGGAATCGCGCGTTCCCACCCGTTGAGCGGTGATGTCACCGCCAGCTGGTTCGCCGGTGCAGCCAGCGGATTCATGCCAGCACTTTGGAAGAATTGCATCGCACGTGGCAAGTGGTTGGCGGATGTCACCAGTAAAAACGGATGTTCCCCAATCGTCTGTTTTACCGCGCGCGCTTCACCAATCGTATCCCGTGGTTGATCCAACTGAATAATCGCTTCTGGCGGTACGCCAAGACTTTCTGCCACTTCAGCCGCCACGCTGGCGCTGCTGCGTGGATTTTCGCCTGCCGCTGCGCCCGTGAAGATCATTTTCGCCTGCGGAAAGCGCCGCCACTGACGCACGCCTTCGGCCACGCGCGGCAAACTGTTACTGATTAAATTCGAACTCGGCGCCCAATTCGGATTGAAGGTATAGCCGCCGCCAAGCACCACGATATAATCGACCGGCTCGTTACCGTTCCAGGTGGGAAAATGATTTTCCAGCGGTAACAGCAAGCGATCGGCAACCGGCTGCAGGCTTAACACCAGCAGTAGTAGCCAGCTGCAAGAGATAAGGATTTTGCCGCTTTTTTGCCAGCGGCTGAACCAGAGCAGCAAAAGTCCTGTCGCCATCAGCAATAACAGCAGCGGCAAGGGGAGCAACATCCCGCCAATGACTTTTTTAAATGTGAAAAACATCGAATATGGCCTCTTTTGTCCAAAAAAACAGCTGCCAGACGGTTACTGCGGCATGAAAGGTTCATTCTTGTTGAGCCTGTGACAAAATAGCACAAGTTGAATGCAGCAAAGCGGAGCCATCATCATGCAGGATCGTAACTTTGACGATCTGGCGGACAAATTCTCACAGAACATTTATGGCACGCGCAAAGGGCAAGTGCGCCAGGCGATTGTCTGGGACGAGCTGGAAGCCCTGTTACCGACACTGCCTGCCGGACCTTTAAAAGTGCTGGATGCCGGCGGCGGCGTGGGACAAATCTCAAGCGGGCTGGCGGCGCGCGGCCATCAGGTGGTGCTGTGCGATCTCTCTGCTGAGATGCTGAAGCTGGCGGAAGCTCATGCGCTCGCCGCAGGTGTGAGCCACAACATGCAATTCAAACAAATTAGCGCCCAGCAGGTGGGCGAACATTTGGATACGCAGGTTGATCTGGTATTGTTTCACGCGGTGTTGGAATGGGTCGCGCATCCGGAAGAGGTGCTGCAAGCGCTGTGGCACACGCTTAAGCCCGGCGGCGTGCTGTCGTTGATGTTTTACAACGCGCACGGCTTAACCTTCCGCACTCTGACGCTCGGCAATTTCGGCTATATGCGCGCCAATATGAGCAAACGCAAAAAGCGCACGCTGTCGCCCGATTTCCCGCGTGATCCCGATGATGTGACGCGCTGGCTGACAAACTGTGGATTTGAAATTGAACGGCGTGCGGGCATTCGCGTCTTCTGTGATTATATGAAGCCGCAACCCGGCGCAGGGAAGAGCGTTGAGGAAATCATTGAGATGGAACGGCGTTTCTGTCGCCAGGAGCCCTTTTTAAGTTTAGGGCGCTATATCCACGTGACCGCGCGCAAACCCAGCTAGAAGGATCAACTATGAGCGAATTTTCCCAGACGGTCCCCGAATTGGTGGCATGGGCGCGCAAGAACGATTTTTCGCTTGCGCTGCCGGTAGAACGTCTGGCCTTTTTGCTGGCCATCGCCACCTTAAACGGTGAGCGCATGGACGGCGAGATGAGTGAAGGCGAGCTGATTGACGCGTTTCGTCACGTTAGCAAAGCATTCGAACAAACCCACGAAACCGTGCAGGTCCGTGCCAACAACGCCATCAATGACATGGTGCGTCAGCGCTTGCTTAATCGCTTTACCAGCGAGCTAACGGAAGGCCACGCCATCTATCGTCTGACACCGCTCGCCATCGGCATTACCGACTATTACATCCGTCAGCGCGAGTTCTCCACGCTGCGCCTGTCGATGCAGTTGTCGATTGTGGCACAAGAGTTAAAACGTGCCGCAGATGCCGCCGAAGAAGACGGTGACGAATTCCACTGGCATCGCAATGTGTTTGCACCACTGAAATATTCGGTGGCGGAAATCTTCGATAGCATCGACATGACGCAACGTCTGATGGATGAGCAGCAGCAAGCGGTGAAAACCGATATTGCCGATCTGCTCAACAAAGACTGGCGCGCAGCGATCTCCAGCTGTGAAATGCTACTGTCGGAAACTTCCGGTACGCTACGTGAACTGCAGGATACGCTGGAAGCGGCGGGCGATAAGCTGCAGGCCAATTTACTGCGCATTCAGGATGCGACGCTAAGCAGCCCGGATCTGGGCTTTGTCGATAAGCTGGTGTTTGACCTGCAAAACAAGCTCGATCGCATCATCAGCTGGGGCCAGCAGGCTATCGATCTGTGGATCGGCTACGACCGCCACGTACACAAATTTATTCGTACCGCCATCGACATGGATAAGAACCGCGTGTTTGCGCAGCGTTTACGCCTGTCGGTGCAAAACTATTTCGATCAGCCGTGGGCGCTAACCTACGCCAATGCCGATCGTCTCTACGATATGCGCGATGAAGAGATGACGCTGCGTAATGACGAGGTGATGGGCGAGCTGCCGCCGGAAATGGAATACGAAGAGTTTAATGAGATTCGCGAGCAGCTGGCCGCGATGATCGAAGAGGCGCTGCAAATTTATAAGCAGGAGCAGAAGCCGCTCCATCTTGCCACGGTGATGCGCGACTATCTGTCGCAGTATCCGCGCGCGCGCCACTTTGATCTGGCGCGTATCGTCATCGATCAAGCGGTGCGACTCGGCGTGGCCGAAGCTGATTTAGCCGGTCTGCCTGCGCAATGGCAGGCCATTAATGATTACGGAGCCAAGGTGCAGGCACATGTCATCGACAAATATTGAACAAGTGATGCCAGTTAAACTGGCATTGGCTCTGGCAAACCCGATTTTCCCGGCGCTCGATAGCCAGTTACGCGCGGGTCGCCACATTGGCATTGAAGAGCTGGATAATCACGCCTTCCTGATGGATTACCAGGAATTTCTCGAAGAGTTTTACGCGCGCTACAACGTTGAGCTGATCCGCGCGCCGGAAGGCTTCTTCTATCTGCGTCCGCGTTCAACCACCTTGATTCCGCGCTCGGTGCTGTCCGAGCTGGACATGATGGTGGGCAAAATTCTTTGCTATCTCTATCTCAGCCCGGAACGTCTGGCGAATGAGGGGATTTTTACCCAACAAGAGCTTTATGACGAACTGCTGTCGCTGGCCGATGAGAGCAAATTGCTCAAGCTGGTAAACCAGCGCTCCACCGGTTCCGATCTTGACCGCTCCAAGCTGCAGGAAAAAATGCGTGCGTCGCTGAGTCGCCTGCGCCGTCTTGGCATGGTGTGGTTTATGGGCAACGACAGCAGCAAATTCCGCATCACCGAATCGGTGTTCCGCTTTGGTGCCGACGTGCGCAGCGGTGATGATGCGCGTGAAGCGCAGCTGCGCCTGATTCGTGACGGTGAAGCGATGACGCTGGAAAGCGCGCCGGCTGCGGCAGAAAACGATGAAGCAGATAACGATATTGACGCTGAAAGCGACGCGAGTGATAACGCGGAGGATGAGCAAGCATGATTGAACGCGGTAAATTTCGTTCGCTAACGCTGATCAACTGGAACGGCTTCTTTGCCCGTACTTTTGATCTTGATGAACTGGTCACCACGCTTTCGGGCGGTAACGGTGCGGGTAAATCCACCACCATGGCCGCCTTTGTGACGGCGATGATCCCTGACTTAACCTTGCTGCACTTCCG
>NZ_DAMBSA010000108.1:6490-12064 GCF_032054795.1 Pantoea sp. CTOTU49201 | reverse complement strand
AACTCTCAGATAAGAATATAAAAATTTTTACAAAGCAGTATGAGGTTGATGAAAAACATATTGATTTTCAGGGCGTGGTCGATGGCCTTTACTATCCGTTTTATATGGAGTGGACACGCCATGCTTACATGCGTGAAGCCTTGGGCATCGATATGGAAGAAGAGTTTAAGCAGGGCAAAATTTACATGGTGCTGGAGTATTCCCTGCGCTTTCGTAAGAGCCTGGTGAAAGGTGACAAGGTTGAAGTGACCTGCGTGCTGGCGAAGAATGAGAAGCGCAATCGTGTCAATTTTGTGCAGCAGATACTGGTGAATGGCGTGGTCTACGCCGATGCGACTTTTGTTGCCACCTGCCTGCAGAATGGACGCCCTTCCATGCCTGATGCGGTGATGAATGCGTTAGCGGATGCTTGATGCGGTTTTGGTATTGGTCGCCATGAATGGCGACCCTACGAAGGCGAATGCGTGAAACAAACATTTTATGCGGTCGCATAGACAGCCAGTTGCTTAATTATCCATTCTCTGTAACTTCTTCAATTTCCTCAATTGATAACCAACGAGTTGAATAAATGAGCAACATCACGGTTTCTTCCCTTTCTTACCAGGTTGGCCACGACACGTTCGAAGGATATTTAGTTTACGCTGCAGATCATCAGGCATCGCAACCGGGCATTTTAGTGGCGCCAAACTGGATGGGCGCCACTGAGGATGCAGTTGCGCAGGCCAAAGCCATCGCCGCCAACGGTTATGTGGTGCTGGTAGCCGACTTGTACGGCCAGGGCAAACGTCCAACATCCGGCGATGAAGCTGGCGCGATGATGATGGCGGTGAAAGACAAGCCAGCCGAAGTGGAACGTATGCAGGCAGCGCTGGCGGCACTGCGCACGCAAACGCTCGCGGCAGTTGACGCCACAAAAGTCGCGGCGATCGGTTTCTGCTTCGGCGGACATTGCGCACTGGAGTTCGCACGCAGCGGTGCGGATATCAAAGCCGCCGTCTCTTTCCATGGAACGCTGGATACCACCGGCAGTTATGCGGACAACACCATTAGCGCATCACTGTTGGTGCTTGATGGTGCAGCCGATCCGCTGGTGCCACGCGAGCAATTGGCGGCTTTCGCCAATGAGATGAACAGTAAGGGCGTGGATTGGCAGCTGGCGAGTTTTGCCGGTGCAGTACACTCCTTCACTGATCCGAAAGCGAATAATGCAGGCGTCGCGCAGTATCATCCTGAAGTGACGCAACGTGCGTTCAAGCGCATGTATCAGCTGCTGGACGAAGTGTTTTAAACAGTGTGGGTCGCCTTTGATGGCGACCCGTTAATAAAATCACTACATCATTGTCGGCAAAAACAACGTGAGCTTGCGTTGTTCTGCCTGCGATGCAAATGCTTGTATCGCCTCGCGGAGATCGGGTGCCAGCGTGATGCCATCAGCCACCTCAATATAAACGGTACTTTCATTGGGGATACTGTCTAATAAGCGGCAGAGTTCGGGTTTACTGATGAAGGTGATGTTTTGATGAATGCGCAGCAAATGAATACTGCCGTGCTGTGTGAGCGTTAATGTATTTTTCTCGGCTTTCATGACGCTAATTAATAGCTGGCACAATACACCAAGACCAATGCCTTGCAGCAGTCCGATCCCAACAATTCCGCTCACCGTAACCATAAAGGGAATGAACTGCGTCTTACCTTGCTGCCATTCTTTGATAAACAATGACGGAGACGCGAGTTTAAAACCGGTGAAAATCAGAATGGCAGAGAGGCTGGCAAAGGGGATCGTATTCAGTATCGGTCCCAGTAACAGCGCGCTCAATGCCAGCAGTATACCGTGAAAGATCGCCGAAAAACGCGTGCGAGCGCCGGCATACACATTCGCAGAACTACGCACAATAACCGCCGTCAGTGGCAGCCCTCCCAATAAGCCGCTCGCCATATTGCCTGCGCCCTGCGCAACCAGTTCACGATCGGAATGTGGTGCGCGCTTGAGGGGATCAATACGTGACGTAGCCTCAAGGCTAAGCAGGGTTTCCAGACTTGCCAGCAGCGCAATACTGAAAGCAATCTGATAGAGCGAAGGCTGTGATAATGCAGACCAATCGGGCACTGAAAGTGGCCATGCTTCATCCCATGACCAGTCAGGCAACTGCACCCGCTGCGATAATGGCAACTGCCAGGCTTCTGATGTGGATAGTAAAAATTGCGCCGCTATTCCCCACAAAACAACGACCAGTGGTGCTGGCAGCGCTGACCATCGGCTTTGCTTAAATTGAGGTAACTCCATCAGGACAAGCAACACCAAACTCACTGCCATGATCAACACCGATCCTCCGGTGATATCATGGAAAAAATGCAGCGAAATCTCACTTCCTGCCGGTCTGTCTGGCACATAACCAAACGCGACAGGTATCTGCTGAACGATGAGTAAAATGCCTATGCCGGCCAGCAAACCACGAATCACGGTTCCAGGGATTAAGCCAGCCAAGCGGCCCAATCGCAATAGCCCCGCAGCAATCTGCAGTGCCCCTGCCAGAACCAGCGCAACTAACATGGCTGATATGCTGCCGAGTGTTGCAATGCTCGTCACTACCAGCGCTATCATTCCTGCCGCTGGACCACTTACGGATAACGGAGAAGGACTGATGGCTGTAATCAGTAAACCACCAATAATTCCACTTAGCAGTCCGGCCAAAGGCGGCATGCCGCTCGCCTGAGCCACCCCCAAACATAACGGTAACGCAACCAAAAACACCACCACGCCAGCAAGCACATCCTGTTTCACCGTCGCTAAATGAGAAATAATAAGCGTTTTCATGGTTTAACCTCAGCGTTGTCATCTGACAAAACGTCCAGAATCCCTGTTTTCAAGTCATAAATGCAGCCAAAAATCTCCAGCGGGCGCTGCCGTTTTGCAGATTGAAACAGCGAAGTTTGCTGCAAATGGACAATCTGCTGACGCACGTTAGCTTCTACAAAGAATCGTTTGAGGTGATCTTTGGATAACTGCCTCCACTCCGGATGCTGTTTGATCTGCTGGCGCAAGGCCTGGCTGAGGGGGAACATCTGTCGGGTGAGTGGCGTATCCTTTTTTTCTTCGCCCGGTACCACTGCCATCAAACCGGCAAAATCAACACCGCCGCAGTGGGTATGGCCACAAATAATCACGGTCTCTACCTGCAACGTATTCAAAGCATATTCAATACCGCTCATGATGCTGTCGTCGTCTGCCAGCACCTGATTCGCGACATTGCGCATCACAAATAATTCACCCGGCGATGCCTGAACCAGGGTATCAACTGGCACCCGACTATCAGCACAGCCAATCCACAGGCAACGTGGTGCTTGTCCCGCCTCATGGCGAGAAAAGTATTCGGCGTCGTGATGACTGACGCGTGCCGCATGGGTGCGGTTACGCGCCAGCAGGAGTTCTAATGTGGCGTTAGGCATTAGCTATTCTCCTTTAGGATCATTTGCGTCGGCGTTTTCTCAGTGCGTAATAATCTGAGCGCATTAAACGTCACCACCACCGTAGCACCCGAATCGGCCAGAATAGCCACCCAAAGCCCGGTAACACCGAGCATGCTGGTCAGAAGAAAAATGATTTTTAAGCCAATGGAGAGCGTCACATTCTGACCAATGATGGTTCGGGTGCGCCGGGCTAAATGCAGAAGCTCAGGTAATCTAGCAAGGAGATCATGCGTTAGCGCGACGTCGGCGGTTTCGAGAGCGACGTCGGTTCCCCCGCTCATCGCAATGCCAATATCTGCCGCCCGCAACGCGGGAGCATCGTTGATGCCGTCACCGACCATTGCGGTTGGCGCAGCGATTTGTTGCAGATAGACCGCTTCCACTTTGTGCTTTGGTAACAAACCCACCTGATATTTCATCCCAAGTTGTCCGGCAATAGCCGCAGCGGCACGTGGGTTATCACCTGTTAGCATCAGGCTCTCAACATGCATTGCAGATAACGCTAGAATTGTTTTTTTAGCATCAATCCGCAACGTATCCTGCAGTGCAATAATGCCCAGCGGCACATTCTCTAAGGCGACCACCACCACCGTTAATCCGGCGTCCTCCAGACGTTCAATTTCCCCCGGCAAGATGCTGTCAGGTGCGAATGGTGGCGCAAACGCAGGCGCGGTAACTTTGACGTTTCTACCCCCAATATTGCCTCTCACTCCCTGGCCTAATAACGCCTGGCGATCGCTTGCGATGGTATAATCAGCAAAGCGTTTACTGGCTTGACGGATAATGGCTTGCGCCAGCGGATGGGATGATCCTTCCTCAACACCCGCAGCGAGGCTTAACACCCGATCTTCATCGTTAGGTTTATCCGTGATAATGCAAACCACCATTGGACGCCCTTCCGTCAACGTACCTGTTTTGTCCATGGCGATAACTTTTATCTCGGCCAACTTCTCTAATGCCGCTCCCCCTTTAATCAGAATCCCACGACGGGCTGCCGCAGCCAAACCGGAGGTAATTGCGGCAGGCACTGAGATCACCAGCGCACAGGGGCAGCCGATTAACATCACCGCCAATCCCCTGTAGAGCCACATATCCCAGGGTTGGTCGTAGAAAAACGGAGGAATAATCATCACCATCATGGAAAGCAGAGCAATGACCGGCGTGTAGGTGCGGCTAAAAACATCAATGAATCGTTCAGTCGGTGATTTATGCGCATCGGCTTCATCAATCAATTTCAGGATGCGATCAATGGCATTACACCCTTGCTCTGAGGTGACGGTGAAGCGACAAACGCGATCAATGATCACGCTACCGGCATAAATCTGATGTCCTTTTGCGTATTCCACCGGAAGCGATTCTCCCGTCAATGCACTCTCATCGAATGCGGCCATGCTGTCCTGCAAAATGGCATCAGCCGGTAACCTACCGCCGGGCGCAATTTCAATTTCATCACCTGGCTTTAGTTGACTAACGGGTACCTCCCTGAATGTTCCATCAACCAAAAGCCTCACTGTTTTCGGCATCATGGCTATCAGTGAAGAAACTCCTGCTTTCGCACGCTGCGTAGCGTAATGCTCAAGACTCTCACCGATATGAAACAGCCAAAGCACCACCGCCGCTTCGTAAACGGCATTGATCATCAATGCACCTAGCGACGCGAAACTCATCAGCGTTTCCATGCTGAAGATATTACCCTTGAGAGATTTTCCCCATGCTTTACGGGCAACTGGCCACAGTGCAACGAGTACGAAAAATATGAAAAGTAGTTGTGAAAACTTAGCCGAGTAAATCTGCATAGACCACGCAATAAGCAACAAAACTGAAAATCCTGCGATAGGTTTAAATAACCCAATTAAACCAGATTTAAATAACTCACTCTTTTCCATCTTTATTTCCAAAATAACGACTCATGTCGAGAGTGAAGATAAACAACAAACAACCCGTTCATCTCAATGTTAATTACAATTCATTACATGAAGCTTTTATTACATAATGATTAACAACATGAATTAGATAAATAATTACTCCAATACTAAACGAACAATAAACTATTTTGCATATCGAAATAAATTCAATTACTAAGTTTATGTAAATAATGACTCTCGC
>NZ_DAMBSA010000108.1:0-6480 GCF_032054795.1 Pantoea sp. CTOTU49201 | reverse complement strand
AGGGTATGTTTAATGCAAAACTAAAAGCGGAAGCCTGAATATCAGGCATAAATGGAGAACGGAACATGAAAAAACTGACCATTATTGCAGTGTTAGCTACCACATTTATTTTACCTGTAATTTCTCAAGCGCAGGACAATTTCCCAGTTGAGATTTCTTATAAGGAAACAAAGGGGGGGAATTGGGAGCATATTGGTGACATCTCTTTTACCAACCAAAGAAAAACATCTGAAGAAGTGCTTGAATCAATCAGAGTTGAAGCGCAAAAACGTGGAGCCGTTGGATATTATGTTACTCGCCTTCAAATGATGAACAATGGCTTCTGGAGTGCGAATGCAGCCATTTATTCGCCGAGAAATAATATGGCGAAAAATAATTAGGGATGATGTGTAATGGGATTATTCAAATCACTCTTCGCGGGCATCGCAAATGGACGCCATGGCCATTCACGTCACCATGGCGGACATGGTCATCACAATGAACAATATAGTGACTCCAGCAGATATGCACCTTCTGCTAATGAATCACTGAAAATACCTTGCCCGCATTGCCAATATCTCTGCAATAAAGACGATCGCTTTTGTGGACTGTGCGGCGGCGCGACAAATGCCATCTGCCCGAACTGCAGTAAGGTAATTTCACCGGTGGCGACATTCTGCAATAGTTGCGGGTCGCAGCAGCAAAAAAGATAGCTGACACTGATTGAACTATGAAATAAAAAAGACCAGCGCATAAAGCACTGGTCTTTTTATTTAGTCAGAGTCAGATAGCCGTGGCACCTGCCCTTACTATCAAATAAACGTCCAAATCAGCCAGGTCAGCGCAAAACCACATAATCCCATGATCGTGGTCAGCACCGTCCAGGTTTTCAAACCATCTGCAACTGACAAGCCGAGATAGCGCGTGACCACCCAGAAGCCGGAATCATTGACATGCGACAAGCCCAGCGCACCGAAGCATGCTGCCAGCGCGACCAATACCAGCTGCATGTCACCCAGCCCGGCGGCAGCGGTGCTTAACAAGCCGCAGGTGGTGACAATGGCAACGGTGGCGGAGCCCTGTGAGGCGCGCAGCGCTAACGACAGGATAAATGCGGCTGGGATGAGTGGCAGATTAATGGTTTGCAGCGAACCGGCCAACGCTTTACCGACGCCAGATTCAACCAGCACGCGGCCAAATGCACCGCCCGCACCGGATACCAAAATAACGCCCGCCGCAGTGGAAATGGCGTTATTCGATAGGCTTTCAATTTTATCTTTCGTCCAGCCACGGCGAATACCCAGCAACCATGCGGCTAACGCCACCGTCACCAGCAAAGCAATACCTGGCGAGCCGAGCAAGGTTAAGGTGTTCAGTAACAAACTATCTGGGGTTAAGTATGGCGGGAGCAGCGTGCCCAACGTAATCAGCAAAATAGGCAGAACGATCAAGCCGGAGATCACCCACGCGCCCGGCACATTTTGTTTTTCCTCGCTGGATGACGTTTTCCCGCTGCTTTCCGTTAATTGCAGCTGCTCCAGCACCTGAACTGACAACGTGTAATTTTTGCGATTGATGGCTTTGGCCGCGAAGTAACCGACCACACCGACCGGAATAGAAAGCGCAATGCCCAGCAGCATCAACCACCCCAAATCCGCATTCAGTAGCGCAGCGGCCGCTGCTGGGCCTGGATGGGTTGGCACGGTGACATGAACCATTAGCATCATACCGGCCATCGGCAAACCAAACTTCAGCGTTGATACCCGCAGCACTTTGGTAAAACCGTAAATCAGCGGTACCACAATGATAAAGCCAACATCAAAGAACACCGGTAAACCAAGGATGAAGGCCACCGTGGTCAATGCCGCCACCATGCGTTGTGGCCCGCACAGCTTCGCAAAGCGATTGGCCAGCGCATCCGCACCACCTGAGGCTTCAATAATCGCCCCCAGTATCGCGCCCAGAACAATAATCAGCGCGATGTTACCGAGCAAACCGCCCATGCCGCCGAGAATCACCTTCATGATCTCGCCGGTAGGAATTCCGGTAGTTATCGCCACAAACAAGCTGGAAACCAGCAGAGCAATGAAGGGATGAACTTTTGCTTTTATCACCAGAAGTAACAGCAAAATCACGCTTGCCAGCGCGATGGTTAACAACAACGTCGTGGACATCAGTAAGACCTCTAATAATTTTTTTCAGCAGGTAAAAATGGTGTTGGCGCAATGTGAAGCTAAAAACGACTCATCCCAACGGGATATGAATCCTTCGGTGGGTTACTTTTTATCTATCGATGAACCCAAACCGTTTTCGAACATGTAGGTCAGTAACACTCGCAACCCTCCTTGTTAAATTACGTTAATATTTGTTTGTTAGTGTTAATCCTGACAGCTTTATTGGTGAATAAACGTGCCTGGGTTCACAAAACGCACCGTATAAAGCTTGAAATAACAAATCTTCACATTACCTTTCATATCTCTACAAACCCGCACAGCCGCATGCTGCAAAGCCTAACCCGAAGGGGTGAGTTTGGATTTGCACGATTGCGAGGGTGGAGGAACTTAAACGTGTGAAAATATGTTAAAGCGCAGATGGGAGATGAAGAGCGTTGATAGCGGAGCGTAACAAGTGATTAAAAAAATCCCCGGCGATAATTACGCCAGGGATGGGGAAGAAGGATATGTTGTGTACTAAGCGCCCGCACCGGATTGCGGTGCAGCGGGAACCCGTTTCCCCTTCAGCATATTTCTCAGCGCCGGTTCGGCATATTTGGTAATCAGGAAAGCGATGTAGTACAGCACGCTGGCTACCACAATGGGCATCAGCAACATGACGGCTTCACTTTTGATATAGATGTTAAGTTTGATCAGCGTGGCGATCATCAGGTTTTCATGAATCAGATAAAATGCATAACTCGCAAAGCCAACAGCCGTCAGGAAGCGTATCGAAAGCCAGCGTTCCATCTGTTTAGAATAGAAGCTCGCGACAAAGAACAACATCACCATTAGCAATGGAATTACGGTTATCGCGCCAGCATTCTTTACGAAATAGCTGAAGTTAATCAGCATCGCCACAGCGACAATCGCGTAATGGAACAGTTTATCGCGGCCGTGCATACGTTCATAAACCAGGCAGCCCACCATAAACCACGAATAGTGAATAAAACCAAACTTAGAAATAATATCGATGAGCAGCGGATGCCCGAGTGATTTTAATACCGACGAAGCAGATAACAGCAGCATTGGCACCAGCAAAGCAGGCAAACAATATTTCCGGCCAAGGGTAAAATAGACGGCGCCAATAATCAGATAGAAAACCGCTTCGACATACAGCGACCAAAACGATCCCGCCATTGATTTGAATTCAATGCCGGTTAATTGCGTCAGGGTTTCCGGGTTAGTAAATATCAAACCGGGCAGCAGATTCCTGACGTACGGCGTCATCGCTGACCATTCCGGGAAGAAACCGCCTAGCGCGAACAGCAGCATGCTGGCAATAAACATCGCGGGAAATAGCCTTAGCCAGCGCTTTTTCAGGAAACTGATATAGCTGTTGGATTTATCCAGCGTCATAAAAATGACAAATCCCGAGATCATGAAAAACAGTTCTACGCCGAGCCAGCCAAAGCTAAAAAGTGGGATATGTTGTGTTTGCGCGACATAAGGCAATAATTCCGGCCATCGCGCGTAAGCATGATAGCCAATTACCAGCAGGATCGCTAAACCGCGCATACCATCAAGGTGCGTTATACGTGCGTGCATAATTCCCTCAGGAAAGATGACTGGAAGAGTAAAGTCAAATTAGCACTGACAGAGATTTACAATCAATCAGACTAATTCTGATTAACGCAGATTCAAATCAGAGTCTCTTTAAAAAATAAAGCCATTCTTTAATGGAAAAATAAACAGATTTCCATCAATTATCAGTTACTAAATTAATGGAATCATAAACTCAAATTTTCCATTACAGATTGTTAAGCGGTCCCGGCCCAACCGATTCACGCACAATTAATTCACCGGCAAAGGTTTTGTCATTGCGCATTTCGCCGCCATCCAGCATGGAAATCAGGCGTTCAATGGTTTCCTGAATCATCTCGGTTACCGGCATTTTCACACTGGATAATGCTGGAATGGTAAACGGTGCCAGCGGGATATCATCGAACCCGATCACCGCCACTTGTGCAGGCACCGCAATCTGCGCTGCCGCCAGCGCTTTTAACGCGCCTACCGCCATATCATCGTTGCTGGCCACCAGCGCAGTGAACGTTCTGCCCTGCTTCAGCAAATGCTCCACCGCTGTCATGCCGTTTTGCGCCTGCCATTTTCCTTCGAATACCAGCGCATCATCAATTGGAATGCCATGTTTAGTCAGCGCTGCCTGGTAGCCCGCCAAACGTTCGCGTCCGGTCGGCGAATCCAGCGAACCGGTGATAAAGGCGATTTCGCGATGGCCCAGCGCAATCAACTGCTCCACCGCAGCGCTGCTGCTGCGCTGTTGATCGGAATAGATGCAGTAACTGTCGTGCTGACGCAGACGGCGGTTAATCACCAATATCGGGTGTTTATGCTGCGCGATGATGCTGTCCATTTCATCGGTGGTGAGAAAACGCGGATAGATAATCACGCCATCGCAACGCAAATCGAGCAGGAACTGAATGGCCGCGCGCTCCTCTTCGGCGCTGTGTTTACCATCCACCAACAGCAGCTGACGTCCCTGCTGCTCCATCAGGCGCGCGGAATGCTGCATCAACTCGGTGAAGTAGCTGCCGGTATACAAGGTGTTGGTGATCACCAGCCCAATCGTCTGGCTGGATTTGGTCGCCAGGTTGCGCGCCAGCAAGTTAGGGCGGAAATCAGTGGCAGCAATCGCCTGATAGACCTTCTCGCGTTTTTCCTGGCTGACATAGCCATTGCCAGACAACACGCGCGAAACGGTTGCTTTCGATACGCCGGCTACTTTTGCCACCTCGATTATGGTCGCCATGTTTCACTCTTTTTCGATGCTCATCGCATCAGTGTACCTAAGCGACGAAATGTACGGCAATTTTTCTGCCATCGCCTTTTGTGCGCCCTTTCACCCTCAGCGATCAACTTCACACTTTCAATCATTGAATTTTAAATCTCTTGCCTGGTTCACATCACATCTTCATGATTTTGTGAAACCGGTTTCTCATGATTAAAAATCACGCAGAAAACCGCTGTACCTCTACCAAATAATCAGAGATCAAAAATCCATGGCTAAAAATTATGCGGACGTCTCGCGCGCCATCGTGGCTGCGCTCGGCGGCCTGAACAATATCGAAGCGGTGACGCACTGCATGACGCGCCTGCGTTTCGTGGTGAAAGACAGCGCGCACATTGATAACGCCGTGCTGAAAGCCATTCCCGGCGTGATGGGCGTGGTGCACACCGATACGCAATGTCAGGTGATCATTGGTAACAACGTGAACCTCGCCTATCAGGAAGTGTTGAAGCTCGGCACGCCAAACAGCGACGGCGCGGCGCCTGTGAAACGCAAAATCACCCTGCGCAGCATCGGTGCTGGGATTCTGGATGCGCTGGTGGGCACCATGTCGCCGCTGATCCCGGCGATCATTGGTGGCTCGATGGTGAAGCTGCTGGCGATGGTGCTGGAAATGAGCGGCGTGCTGGAGAAAGGCTCCTCAACGCTGATCATCCTCAACGTGATTGGTGACGGCGCGTTCTTCTTCCTGCCGATTATGGTGGCCGCCTCAGCCGCGCTGAAATTCAAAACCAACATGTCGCTGGCGATTGCCATCGCGGGCGTGTTGGTGCATCCCAACTTTGTCGATTTGATGGCTAAAGCCGCGCAAGGCCAGGCGGTGGAATTTGCCTACATCCCGGTGACGGCGGTGAAATACACCTATACGGTGATTCCGGCGTTGGTGATGACGTGGATTCTGTCGCACATCGAATACTGGATCGATCGCATTACGCCGGCGGTTACCAAGAACTTCCTCAAGCCGATGCTGATTGTGCTGGTGGCTGCGCCGATCGCTATTGTGCTGATCGGACCGCTCGGCATCTGGATTGGTAGCGGTATTTCGGCGCTGGTTTATACCATTCACGGCTATCTTGGCTGGTTATCGGTGGCGATCATGGGCGCGCTGTGGCCGCTGCTGGTGATGACCGGCATGCATCGCGTGTTTACCCCAACCATCATTCAAACCATCGCCGAAACCGGCAAAGAAGGCATGGTGATGCCGTCGGAAATCGGCGCCAATCTGTCACTGGGCGGTTCCTCGCTGGCGGTGGCGTTCAAAACCAAAAACCCTGAACTGCGTCAAACCGCGTTTGCGGCGGCGGCATCGGCGATTGTCGCGGGCATTTCTGAACCGGCGCTGTACGGCGTGGCGGTCAGATTGAAACGTCCGCTGATCGCCAGCCTGATCAGTGGCTTTATTTGCGGCGCGGTGGCCGGGATTGGTGGACTCGCCAGCCATTCGATGGCTTCGCCCGGCTTGTTCACCAGCGTGCAGTT
>NZ_DAMBSA010000107.1:0-12214 GCF_032054795.1 Pantoea sp. CTOTU49201 | reverse complement strand
CAGCCGCTGTTTGGTATTCAGTCTATCGATCATCGCGCTTGTGATACTGTGCACGCGCTGGAAATCAGCGGCGCGGATAAGCGCATCTACCAGATTTCGCTGCAAAAACCCTGGCCAGCGGCAACGCCGGTATTAATCCGCTGGATTAAGCAACATCAACCCGAGCGCTGGGCGCAAATCGGCCATTTACTCTGCGCGAAAGACGTTATCGCCCATTTTCTCAGCGGTGCGATTAGCGCAGATTTCTCGGATGCTGCCGGAGCGGGCTTAATTGATTATCGCGCGCGCGGCTACAGCCGTGAATTGATGGCGCTGTACGGTATCGAAGAGGCGCTCGCCCTGCTGCCCGCACTGCGTGAATCTTGCGAGGTGGTTGGCCATGTCACACAACGTGCTGCCCAGCTCACCGGATTACCGGCAGGTATTCCGGTGGTGGCGGGCATCTTTGATGTGGTGGCTAGCGCCGTCGGTTCTGGCGTGGTGAACACCGGTCAAGCCTCGATTGTCGCCGGTACGTGGAGCATCAATCAGGTGGTAGTGGATAAACCCGATTATCTGCGCCCGGTATTTATGAACTCCATTATTGAGTCCGACCGTTATATGGCGATTGAGGCCAGCGCCACCTCGGCGGCAAATCTCGACTGGTTCCTGCGCGAATTTGACGACGGTCGCGGCGGTCAAGGCGCGGCGCGCAGCAGCGATAGCGTGGCGCATGTGCAACCCAATTCGCAGTTGCCGCTCTATCACCCTTACCTCTATTCCGGACGCAAATCGGAACCGGCCAAAGCCGGGTTTTATGGCTTAGGCGGCTGGCATACGCGCGCCGATATGCTGTTCGCGCTGTTTGAAGGCGTGACTTTTGCCCATCGGGCGCATATCGATCGCCTGCGAGCGGCGGGCATCCCTTTTACGCAGGCCATTTTGTCGGGCGGCGCGGCGCGCAGTTGCGTCTGGCCGCAGATGTTCGCTGATGTGTTAGACATACCGATTCGCATTGCGGAGTGCAAAGAAACCGGTGCACTCGGCGCAGCATTGTGTGCCGGTGTGGGCGTCGGCGCGTGGCGTAATCTCGCTGAGGCTGCGCAGCAGGCGGTGCAGATCAATCCCGGCGAGTTGCTGCCGCGAGCGGATCGCGTTGCGTTTCACGATACGCGTTATCGGGTGTTTAAGAAGCTGGAGCTGGCGATGCGCGAGATGTGGCAGGAAGCCGGTTGATTTTACTGGCTTAATTGCCCTCTCGCTGCTAATCATGGCTGTCTTATCTACTTTAGGACATCCTTATGCAGATCAATCAGCTTCCTTTCGGCATCACCACCTGGAACGACATCGCGCCCGAAACCCATCCCGGCGATGAAGGCTTTGCTTTGTGGCGCACCCAACGCTTCGGCGATATTCGGGTCAGGATGGTGGAATATTCACCGGGCTATCTGGCGGATCACTGGTGCAGCAAAGGCCATATTCTGCTGTGCCTCGAAGGCGAAATGGTGACGGAGCTGGATGATGGTCGCATCTTCACGTTAACGCCGGGCGTGAGTTATCAGGTCGCGGACAATGCAGAAGCGCACCGCTCCTCAACCGTCAGCGGTGCCAAGCTGTTTATTGTTGATTAACAATGCATTAGTTTTTATATCGTACAAAAAATGACAACCTCTGTGCAGTGATGTACACTTGAACTATCAAAATGTTCAAATGAACATTGCTCAGGAGGTTGTTATGACAACTGTATCCCCATTCAGTCACGGCAATGCCGCACGCGTCTTCGATCCCACGCTGATTCAGCACGCTCAGCAATCTTTTATGGATCAAATGGGCTTGCCGCGTAATCCGCTGAAAGCACATCAGTTGATCACCGAAGGTCTGGACGTTGGCATCGTTGAACGCGCGGCCACGGTGCTGAAAGCAACGCCATTGGATGTTGCCCAAATGGTCTCGATCGATCGCAATACCTATCGCCGCCGTGAGAAAGCCGGATCGCAACTCTCGGTAGAGCAAGGTGCGCGCGTGTATCAGGTTTTCGAAATTCTGGATGCCGTATTGCAATTATTTGCCGGTGACGTTGACGCTGCCATGCACTGGATGTATCAACCTGCGTTGGCACTGGACGATGCATTGCCAATGGAGATGCTGAGCACGCCTGCGGGCTGTGATGCGGTGTTAACGCTGATTGGTCGCCTGGAACACGGAGTGATTGTGTAATGACGCAACGGAAGGAACCGGATGCTCCCCATCGATTGTTTTACCGTTTAGTGAAAGAAGAGTATGCCAGCGAGGCATTTAGCGGCGCTGGCGCTGAAAAATGGGGCGGACGCTGGAATCCGCCCGGTACTAAGACGGTTTACCTCAGCAGCTCAAAGGCGCTCGCCACGCTGGAACTGGTGGTGCATGCTGGTAAAGCGATGCTGGAGAAGAGCCGCTTTGTGATTTTTACCCTGCCGATCCCTGAGAGCGAAATCATGGCGCTGGACAGCAGTAAGCTGCCCAGCGATTGGCAAAAGTACCAGCAGCAGGAAGAGACGCAAGCGATCGGCGCCGCGTTTCTCGATTTGCAAGGCGGCTTACCTTTGCTGTTGACGGTACCCAGCATTTTGACCGGTGAAGACAACGCCATTCTCAATCCCGACCATCCCACCGCCGCCGCCCTCTTTGCACAAGCCACTTCAGCGCCCTTCGCGCTTGATCGTCGGATTAAAGCGTGACGAGAGTTTTCGTAGGGTGCGCATTCATGCGCACCTGGTCGCCATGAATGACGACCCTACGAGAACTTCAGCTGATTACAATGGCGGGTTCAGTATTGTGTAGGGTGCGCATTCATGCGCACCTGGTCGCCATAAATGGCGACCCTACGAGATCTTCAACTGATTACAATGGCGGGTTCGGTATTTTGTAGGGTGCGCATTCATGCGCACCTAGTCACCATAAATGGCGACCCTACAAAGTCGGTTTCGCTAAAGCAAACGCCGCCGTTAAATCGACACGTTGCCAGAATGACTGATCCGCTGTATTGCCAGACAGCGGATAACCGTTTGGCAGCGCGCTTTTCACCATCAGACTACGAATCTGCGCATCAGACAGCTGCGGCAACGCGGTTTTCAGCAGAATCTCCGCGCCCTGCGGGACTTTGACAGGCGTGTTCTTCACATTGGCTTTCGGCAGGTTGTAACTCATGGTGAAACGATAGAATTGCTTCATTGCAGGCGAACGATACGGATCGTCCTTCCCATCGCTGCGCGCACATTCTGCCAGCGACGTGCCGCACTCTTTCTCCAGCGCGGCACGCAGTTGATCGCGCGCTTCACTAAACAGCGCCTGATAGCGCGCATCGTTGAGATAGTTTGCCACGTTGCGTTGCGCCACCATGCGCGAACCCATCACATCCAACGGGTAATGCACACCCAATACTAAACGCGAATAACCGTAGCGCGCGCCGCGTGTTACCAATGCTTCAAAACGTTCCGGCACCATTTCGGCCAGCAACAAAGCATCGGTATAACCGGTATTGGTGTGGCCGCTCGGGAAAGAGCCGCCGTCGGCGGTGTAACGCACGTTGTCTTTAACCACCACATCGTCCGGCACCAGATGAATGCTGTTGCCCTCACGCAGGAACGGTCGCGGATAGTTAAAGTGCTTTTTCGCCGCGCTGGTGCTGACTTCACTGGCTTTAATCAACGCCGCCGCTTTGCCGATCTCACCTTTATCGTAAGCCACGAGGAAGGCTTTGCCGAGACGCGGGCCGAGCGCATCTGACAGGAAATAGAGATAGCTGATTGCTTCCGCATCGGCCAGAGCCTGATGACGTACATTTTGCGTGGCGTTCAGGTTGATGTTGGTGACGGTGGCCTGGCTGGCATCAAGCACGTTGGCGGGCAACGCACTAAAACCCGCAAGCAGCGCAATTCCGGCCTGCTGATTCTCTTTAGTTTTGAAATCGTAGCCGCTGTTTTTCAGCCACTGCTTATCAGCCTGTTTCGCGGTCTGTTTGGCTTTTTCCAGTTGCTCGCGCGTCAGCTTGCTGCTATCGCCTTGCAGCGCCTGACGTTCAGCCTGCAAAGATTGCTGCTCGAGATCGCTATAAGCGGAGGTGGAACCGGTGGAGGTTAAGCCTGCCAGCGCGGCCGCATCGGGCAGTGAAACCGCATGTGCCTGCTGTGCCAGCAGAAGAACCGTTGCAATCAGTGTGAAGCGGGTTTTCATTATTTTCCCCTGTTATCAAAATATTACCTTGCCGGGGAAACACGCTAGCACTCGGTTGTGACAGATTTATTTCACTTAACGACACTGACTGGCACAGTTTTGTACGCAAATTTGTGCCAACGAGCCGCAGCCGCCGTTATTGTCGTTTTTGCACTGTGATTGCTGCACATAGCAATTCTGCTGACAGGTTGAAACATCGCACTTGGCGGCAATCGGCGTCAGTTGGACCACCGGCGCTTTTCGCTCCAGCTGCCATTGCGGTTGTGCCAGCACGCTAACGCTGAACAGCAAGGCTAAAGCCATTATCCATTTCATCATTGAGTCCTCGCAGGAAGGGTGTAAAGAGTATGGCTGCTGCTGCGCCAATTACCATGCTGAAACAATCGATTCAATCTTTGTCACAAATTGCCCTCATTTAGTGCGCATGTGTGCGCCACCGTAGTGCAGGATTATAAGGGCGAATGCTGCTGCACCAATGTAAAATCAAAGAGATAGATTCAATTCGACTTATCCGCGAATCTGGTACAAAAGTTGCAGTCTCTTATGCATAGCAAAGGAGACGGATATGAAAGCGATTGTGATTGGCGCGGGCATTGGCGGTATGAGTGCTGCGATTGCGCTGGAGAAAGCGGGTTTTGACACTGCGGTGTTTGAAGCAGTGAAAGAGATGAAGCCGGTGGGTGCGGCGATCTCCATCTGGCCCAACGGCGTGAAATGCCTCAATGCGTTGGGCATGAAAGAGCCGCTACGCGCGCTGGGTGGCAACATGGCGTTTATGGCCTACAACGATGCGCACAGCGGCAGCACGCTCACCCGCTTCAGTATGGAACCGCTGGTGCAACAGGTGGGTGAATATCCTTATCCGGTGGCGCGTGCTGAATTGCAGGCGATGCTAATCGATACCTACGGACGTTCGCGTATCAGCTTTGGCAAACGCGTTACGCAGGTTGAGCAAACTGAACATGGCGTCACCGCCTGGTTTGATGATGGCAGCCAGGCCGAAGGTGATTTCCTGATCGCCGCCGATGGCACGCACTCGGTGATCCGCCACTATGTACTGGGCGAAAGCGTCGAACGTCGTTACGCCGGTTACGTCAACTGGAACGGCCTGGTGACGATTGATGAAGCGATTGCGCCCGCCGATCAATGGACCACTTTTGTCGGCGAAGGCAAACGCGTGTCGCTGATGCCAGTCAGCGATAACCGCTTCTACTTCTTCTTTGATGTCCCATTGCCAAAGGGCTTGTCGGAAGATCGCGCCACGCTGAAAAGCGATCTTAAAGGCTACTTCAACGGCTGGGCCGAACCGGTGCAGCGCCTGATAGAACGCCTTAATCCGGAAACCACCAATCGCGTGGAAATCCACGATATCGAACCCTTCAGCCGTTTCGTTAAAGGTCGCGTGGCGTTGCTGGGCGATGCAGCACACAGCACCACACCGGATATCGGGCAAGGCGGTTGTGCGGCGATGGAAGATGCAGTGGTACTGGCGCAGACGCTGGCGTCACACTCTTTGGGGATTGAGGATGCGTTGTTGCGCTATGAATCCCGTCGCGTGGAGCGCACCAAAGATTTGGTGTTAAAAGCCCGTAAGCGCTGTGATGTTACCCATGCGAAAGATGCGGAAGTGACGGCGGCGTGGTATGCGGATTTGAAAAATGAAACCGGCGAGCGAGTGCTGGCCGGTATGTGCGATACGATTGAAGGCGGTCCGTTCGGTTGAACCAGGTCGCCATCAATGGCTACCCTACGACTCTAATCCACGGTTTTTCAGCATTGGGCCGATTTCCGGCTCTTTGCCGCGCCACGCCAGCCACAGATGCTGCAAGTCGGTGCTGTTACCGCGTGACAAAATATGATCGCGGAACTGCTGACCGTTTTCTCGCGTTAATCCACCGCGTTCGACAAAGGCTTGATAGCCGTCATCGGCCAGCATCTGCGTCCAGATATAGGCGTAATAACCGGCTGCATAACCGCCGCCCCAGATATGACGGAAATAGCTGGAGCGATAGCGTGGTGGAACCGCCGCCAGCGCAATGTTTTCGGCAGCCAATGCCTGTAGTTCAAAGTGGCTGACGTCCTGCGGATTGTCGTGCGTGGTCAGTGAATGCCACTGCAAATCCAGCAGCGCTGCGGCTAGCAGCTCGGTCATGTCGTAACCTTTGTTGAACTTCGCGGCGCGCACCATTTTGTCGCGCAGCTCAGCCGGCATCGCCTCACCAGTTTTGTAGTGGCGCGCATAGTTGGCAAACACCGCTTCGTTGCTGGCCCAATGCTCATTAATCTGCGACGGGAACTCGACAAAGTCGCGCGGCGTGGCGGTGCCCGACAAGCTCGGATAGCGTTGCGACGCGAACAAGCCGTGCAGCGCATGACCAAACTCGTGGAACAGCGTGATCACTTCATCCCAGCTCATCAGCGCTGGCTGGCCTGCCTGCGGCTTGGTGTAATTGCACACGTTGTAGATCACCGGCTTAGTGCCTAGCAGCGTAGTTTGGTCAACGAAATTACTCATCCACGCGCCACCGCTTTTGTTATCACGCTTGAAGAAGTCGGTGTAGAACAGCGCCAGCGGCGTGTCGTCGGCATCGAAAATCTCGTAAACGTTAACGTCCGGATGGTAGACCGGCAGATCGTGGCGTTGGCTAAAACGAATACCAAACAGCTGGCTGGCCGACCAGAATACGCCCTTTTCCAGCACATTATTCAGCTCAAAGTACGGACGAATTTGACTCTCATCCAGCGCGTATTGGGCTTTGCGCACCTGCTCGGCGTAGAAACTCCAGTCCCAGACACGCAGCGGGAAACTGTGATGCTCTTGTTCAATCGCCTGCTGAATATCGGCGGCTTCGCGTTCGGCGCGGGCCCGCGCGGCAGGTACGATATTGCGCATAAAGGCAAAAGCCGCTTCCGGTGTTTTCGCCATCTGATCCTGCATGCTCCACTCCGCATAGGTTTTGAAGCCGAGCAAACTCGCCTGCTGCGCACGCAGTTGTGCCATACGTAACACGATGTCGCGCGTGTCGTTATCATCGCCCTGCTCGCTGCGCGTTAGCGCCTGCTGGAACAGCGCTTCACGCGTGGCGCGCACTTCCAGCGCTTGCAGCGACGGTTGCTGCGTGGTGTTTTGCAGCGCAATCAGCCATTCGCCGTGCAAACCACGCGCTTCGGCCGCCGCTTTGGCGTGCGCCAGCTCTTCCTCGCTTAATCCGGCCAGCGCCGCAACATTGCTTACCACATAAGCACCGGCTTTGGTGGCAGCCAGCAACTTGTTGCCGAAACGGGTGCTAAGGCTTGCTAGCTCCTGATTGCAGGCTCGTAGCTGGGTTTTATCCGCGTCGCTCAGGCTGGCGCCTGCCAGCTGGAAATGCTGCCAGGTGACTTCGGCCAGACGCATCGCTTCAGCATCCGGACACTGCGATCCGCGATGCTGGTAAACCGCATCGAGGCGAGCAAACAGCTGGCTGTTCAGGCAAATTTCATCATTGAGCGCAGTCAGCTGCGGGGTAATCAGCTCATCGATTTCCTGCAAACGATCGCTGGTGTTGGCGGAGGTCATCGCGCCGAACACCAGATTAACGCGTTTCAGCAACTGGCCGCTGCGCTCCAGCGCCTCATAGGTGTTGGCAAAGGTTGGCGCGTCAGGATTGCTGGCGATCGCCGCCACTTCACGCCGTTTCTCTTCAATGCCCGCTTCCAGCGCCGGCAGAAAGTCCTCTTCCTGAATCTGGTCAAATGGCGGGGTTTGATACGGCAAGGTGCTGGCGGTGAAAAACGGATTAGCTCGTGAATTCATTATCGCTCCTGATAATCAGCAACGCCGCACGGCGGCGGCGGGATGTTTCTATCCTGGCAGTTTCCTCGTCACTCAACAACTTATCGCCTGCTGCTGATAAACGCTGATGATTTCCCCCGCCACCGCCACGGCAATTTCCGCCGGTAATTTGCCCTTCACATCCGCTAAACCAATTGGACAGCGCAGACGTGCGAGAGAATCTGCCGCAATGCCTTTGCCCTCTAAGCGATAACGAAAACGCTGGGCTTTGGTAGCTGAACCAATCACACCGGCATAGCGAAAATCGCCGCGCCGTAAGATCGCTTCGCTGAGCGCCAGATCGAGCGGATGATCGTGCGTCATCACCACAAAGTAGCTGTCGGGCGCGGCTTCTTGCACGCAGTCGATCGGATCTTCCACCTGGCGCACCGTCACGCCGGGCGGCACGGCGCGAAACTGCGCGGCGCGGCTATCAATCCACGTAATATGGCACGGTAAGGTCGCGAGCAGATTCACCAGCGCCTGGCCGACGTGGCCTGCGCCGTATACCTGGATTTCCGGCTGCTGCTGCATCAGCGGTTCAAACAGCAAAGTGGCGTGACCGCCACAGCATTGGCCGAGGCGCGCAGCCAGCGCAAACTCTTCACTGCGTGGTTGGCTGCAGCGCTGCTGCAGCATCTCACGTGCCTGTGCAATGCATTGGTACTCAAGATGCCCGCCGCCAATGGTGAGAAAGGTGTCGCTGGCGCTGACCACCATTTTGCTGCCGCGATCGCGCGGCACGGATCCTCGCTCGCTGAGTACGGTGATCAGTACGCAGCTTTCACGTTTTTCCCGCAGGCTGTGTAACACGCTGATCCAGTCATGATAAATCATGGTCCGCTCCTGATAAGCGCTGAATCCCCCAGAATACCCGCTCCGGCGTGGCAGGCGCGTCCAGCTGCGGATGGCGACGATAGTTATCGACGCTGGCAACCGCATCCTGCAACGCACACCACACCGCGATGCCCAACATAAACGGTGGTTCGCCGACGGCTTTGGAGTGGAACACCGTATCCTGCGGATTTTTACGGTTCTCAACCAGCGTGACGCGTAAATCACTCGGCACATCGCTGATTGCCGGGATTTTGTAGCTGGCCGGGCCATCGGTGAGCAATTTTCCCTTGTCGTTCCACACCAACTCTTCGCAGGTGAGCCAGCCCATGCCCTGCACAAAACCGCCTTCAACCTGGCCGATATCAATCGCAGGATTCAGCGACGCGCCCACGTCATGCAAAATGTCGGCGCGCAGCAAACGATATTCACCGGTCAGCGTATCCACCAGCACTTCACAGCAGGCTGCGCCGAAGGAGAAGTAATAAAACGGTTTGCCGCGTCCGGCGGCGCGATCGTAATGAATGCCTGGTACTTTGTAGAAACCGGTGGCAGAAAGCGGCACTTGATTAAGCCAGGCTTGCTGCGCAACCTGGGCGAAGGTGAAGTGCTTCTTGCCGACGCGCACAATGCCGTTGCTGAAATGCACCGCTTCGGCTGCGCATTGATGTTGCTGGCACAGCATCTCGGTTAAGCGATTGCGCAGGATTTGCGCGGCATTCTGCGCCGCTTTGCCGTTGAGATCGGCCCCGCTGGACGCCGCAGTTGGCGAGGTGTTGGGCACTTTGCCGGTATCGGTGGCAGTCACCTGAATCTGGCTGATATCAATCTGCAGCACTTCCGCCACAATCTGCGCCACTTTGGTATTTAAGCCCTGACCCATTTCGGTGCCGCCGTGATTGAGCTGCACCGTGCCATCGGTGTAGATCAAAATCAGCGCGCCCGCCTGATTGAGGAAACTGGAGGTAAATGAGATGCCGAATTTCACCGGCGTCAGCGCCAGTCCGCGTTTCATAAAACGGTTGCTGGCGTTAAACGCGCTGATTTCGGCACGGCGCGCAGCGTATTCGCTGCTGGTTTCCAATTGCTCCGTCATCTCATCCAGCAGATTGTCTTCCACCTGCTGGTGATAATGGGTGATGTTGCGATCGGTTTTGCCGTAATAGTTACGTTTGCGCAGTTCGAGCGGATCTAATCCGAGTTCGCGTGCGACGTGATCCATGATCTGCTCAATCGCCACCATGCCTTGCGGACCGCCGAAGCCACGATATGCAGTGTTCGAGGCGGTGTGCGTGCGGCAGCGATAGCCAGTAATCAGCGCATCACCGAGGTAATACGCGTTATCGGCGTGGAACATCGCGCGATCGACAATCGATCCGCTGAGATCGAGCGAATAACCGCAGTTGCCGGCCAGATCGATCTTCACGCCGCAGAAGCGACCGTCGTCATCAACGCCGACATCGTAGCGGACAAAAAACGGATGGCGTTTGCCGGTGATCTGCATGTCGTCGCGGCGCGCCAGGCGCATTTTTACCGGTTTACGCAGCTGACGAGCGGCGATGGCACACAAACACGCCACGCCCGCCGCCTGCGTTTCTTTACCGCCAAAGCCGCCGCCCATGCGCCGCATATCAATGGTGACTTTGTTCATGGTGATGCCCATGACTTCCGCCACCAGCTTCTGCACTTCGGTAGGGTTTTGCGTTGAGGAGAACACCTGCAAAGTGTCATCTTCGCCGGGGATCACCAGCGCCGTCTGGGTTTCCAGATAGAAATGTTCCTGACCGCCGATGTGAAACTCGCCCTGAATACGGCGCGACGCCCGCGCCAGCGCGGCTTCGGCATCACCGCGTTGGTGAATATGCGGCTGCTGCACAAAGAAGCGCTGTTCCAGCGCTTCACGCACGTCGAGCACTGCGGGCAGCGCTTCATACTCAACAATCGCTGCTGCGGCTCCAGCACGCGCCGCTTCTGGTGAATCAGCCGCGACGGCAATCACGATCTGGCCGAAATATTCGATTTTGTCCTGCGCCAGCAGCGGATCGCCGGGTTCCAGCGGACCGACGTCATTGAGGCCTGGCACATCACGCCACGTCAGCACGCTGACCACGCCCGGCACCGCGTAACACGGCTGCACATCCAGTTTGGTGATGCGCGCATGCGCGTGCTCGCTCAGTCGCGGACAGAGATGCAGCAATCCCGGCAGATCGGGCTTGTCGTCGATATACAGCGCTTCACCGGAGACATGCTTGTCGGCACTTTCGTGTTTGTTGCTGCGCCCCACGCCTGTTTGCATGCCGGTGGCGAACTGGGTTTTCAGCAGCGTTTCGTTCAGTTCCGGACGGTTATGAGACATAGCGCGATACCTCGGCAATGGTCAGCTCACCAGACGCTTGTGCGTAGTAACGGCGCAACAGATTGCGCGCCACCTGCAGGCGATAATCGGCGCTGGCGCGGAAGTCGCTCAGCGGCTGAAAATCCTCGCTCAATGCGGCGCAGGCTTTTTCGATGGCGTTGAGATTCAGCGGCTGGCCCAACAATTGTGCCTCTGCCGCCAGCGCGCGCTTCGGCGTAGCGGCCATGCCACCAAAAGCCAGTCGCGCTTCCACAATCACACCTTCCTTGATTTGCAGATTGATGGCGGCAAATACGGCGGAAATATCATCATCCAGCCGTTTCGCCACCTTCCACGCAGTAAAGTTGGGTGACACCGTCACTTTAGGAATGGTGATGCTGCGAATGAATTCCCCCGGCAGCAAAACCGTTTGGCGATACGCGGTAAAGAATTGATCGAGCGGGACTTCTCGTTGCTTAGCGCCCTGCTGCAAAAACAGACGCGCATTCAGTGCCAGCAGCATGGGTGCGCAATCACCAATCGGCGACGCGTTGCCAATGTTGCCGCCAAGCGTGCCCTGATTACGAATTTGCAACGAGGCAAAACGCTCAAGCATGCTGCTAAACGCCGGAATGTGATGCGCTAAAAACTGATAGCAATGATGCAATGAGGCGGCAGCGCCAAGATAAAGATGTGTTTCATCTTCGTGGCAGACCTTCAACTCATTGACCTGCTCCAGCGCAATCAACAGCGGCAAGCGCTGATATTGCTGGGTGATTTGCAGCGTGAGATCAGTGCCACCGGCTACCAACCGGGCTTCGGGATGTTGCTGATAGAGATCGGCGAGCTGCGCTAGCGTTTTGGGTAGATAGAAGCGGCTGCCCGCGGCTTCGATAATCTGGACTTCTGTGTTGCTGAGCGCCTGTAAACGCTGCACTAACGCAGGTGCATTGGTACTGAAGGCATCCGTATCAGGTTGTTCACACGCCTGCTGCGCCGCATCCATGATCGGACGATAGCCGGTACAGCGACACAAATTG
>NZ_DAMBSA010000106.1:0-12257 GCF_032054795.1 Pantoea sp. CTOTU49201 | reverse complement strand
TGCTGGTGTTACTGGTGATTATCGCTGCCGCGCTGCTGGCACCGTGGATCGCCAGCCACGATATCTACGCACAAAATCTAGCGCTGCGCCTGCAACCCGCCAACGCTGAACATTGGCTCGGCACGGATGAGCTGGGCCGCGATATCTACAGTCGCCTGCTGTATGGCGCGCGCATCACGCTGTATATCGCCGGGCTGACCGCCTTGATTATTACGCCGCTCGGGCTGCTGGTCGGCACCACCGCCGGTTATCTCGGCGGTTGGGTCGATACCGTTTTGATGCGGCTGGTGGATATTTTCCTCGCCTTTCCCAGTCTGATTCTGGCGCTGGCGTTCGTCGCCGCGCTTGGTCCCGGCATCGAGAATGCCATCATCGCGATTTCGCTCTCATCGTGGCCGCCGATTGCGCGTCTGGCGCGCGCCGAAACGCTGGCCATCCGCAAAATGGATTACATCGCTGCCGTGCGCTTACAAGGCGCATCGTCGTGGCACATCATCGTGCGCCATATCGTGCCGATGTGCCTGCCTTCCGTGGTGGTGCGCGTCACGCTCAATATGGCGGCGATTATCCTCACCGCCGCAGGACTCGGTTTTCTTGGCCTCGGCGCACAAGCGCCGAGCCCGGAATGGGGCGCGATGCTGGCTTCCGGCCGTGAATTCATGCTTAACAACGGCTGGGTTGCCGCCATTCCCGGTTTAGCCATCCTGTTCACCAGCCTTGCCTTCAACCTGTTGGGTGATGGCCTGCGCGACGTAATGGATATTCGCCATGACTAATTCCCTGCTTCAGGTCAAGAACCTGAATATCGTGTTCCGCAGCGCGCACGGCGAACAACACGCGGTGCGCGACGTCAGCTTTCAGGTCGGTCGTGAAAAAGTGGCGATCGTCGGCGAATCGGGCTCAGGCAAGTCACAAACCTGCCGCGCATTGCTGAAGCTGACGCCGAAAATCGGCCACGCCAGCGCCGATCAGATGCAGTTTGGCGATATCGACCTGCTCAGCTGCAGCGAAAAACAGATGCGCACTATTCGCGGCAATCGCATCTCAATGATCCTGCAGGATCCTCGCTTCTCACTGAACCCGCTGATGCGCATCGGCGATCAGGTGGCGGAAGCCTGGCGGCTGCATCGTCGCGTTAGTAAAAGCGAAGCACGCCAGCGGGCGCTGGCAATGCTGGAATCGGTGCATATTCGCGATGTCGAGAGCGTCGCGCAGCGCTATCCGCATGAAATCTCCGGCGGCATGGGACAGCGCGTGATGATTGCCATGATGCTGATCCCCGAGCCGGATTTGATCATTGCCGATGAACCGACGTCGGCGCTGGATGTGACGGTGCGCCAGCAGGTGTTGAGCATTCTCAACGAGCAACTGGCGCGCCGCCAAACCGGGCTGCTGTTTATCAGCCACGACCTCAATCTGGTCTCACGCTTCTGCGATCGCGTGTTGGTGATGTACGCCGGGCGCATCGTCGAAGAGATCCGCGCCGACCGCCTCGAACAGGCGCAACATCCCTATACGCAAGCGCTGTTAGCCAGCCAGCCGCGTTTGCATCAGCCGGTTGAGATGCTGCGCGTGCCGCTACGTGAAGCCAGCTGGCTTAACGGTCCCTGCTACCGCGATGGAGTGGCGCTATGAATATGATCCCAACGGCAGAACGCAGCATTGAACTGGTCGATCTCACCATCGCTTTCGGCAGCGGAACGCGTCGTCGTCAGGTGGTGGATGGCGTGAGTTTTACGCTGGCGCACGGCGAAAGTTACGGGTTGATTGGTGAATCCGGCTGCGGCAAATCGACAATTTTGCGCGCGCTGGCCGGCCTTAATCACGATTATCACGGCCATATTCTGTTCAATAACCGCGAGCAGCAGCCACAGCGCGACAAAGCTTTTTACCGCCAGGTGCAGATGGTGTTTCAGGATCCGTATGCCTCACTGCATCCGCGCAAAATGGTGTGGGGCAGCCTGCGTGAACCGCTCAAGCTGCACGGATTGGATCGCCATGAAGCGCGCATCAGCGAGGTATTGCACGCGGTGGGGCTTTCCGATGCCTTCCGCTATCGCTATCCACATCAGCTCTCTGGCGGACAGCGGCAACGCGTGGCGATTGCGCGCGCGTTGATTCTTGAGCCCTCGGTGCTGCTGCTGGATGAACCGACGTCGGCGCTGGATGTGTCGGTGCAAGCGGAGATCCTCAACTTACTCAGCAACATGCGCCGCCAGCGTGGGCTGACCTACCTGATGGTGACGCACGATTTAGCCGTAGTTACGCATCTGTGCAGCCGTATTGGCATCATGCATCACGGCAAACTGCTGGAAGAGCTGAGCGCCGACAACGTGCGGCAAGGGCTGACGCAGGAAAACTACACGCGTGAGTTTCTCGCGGCCAGTGAGGCCTGACTTTGAGGATTCGATCATGACACTTATTGAAACCCTGGCGCATTGGTGCGCCACGCCGCCCGCCTTTTCGCCTCGCGCACGCCAGCTAGCCTGCGATGCCATTGCCGATACTCTTGGCTGCATGGTCGCGGGACGCAATGATTTCTCAACCCGCGCGGTGCTGCAAGCCTGGCCCGAACAGCCGCGCACCCGCTCGCTGGATGCGCTGTTTAACGCCACCGCCGCGCACGCCATCGATTATGACGACAACTTTGCACCCGGCATGAGTCACGCCTCGGCAGTGCTGGTGCCCGCACTGTTGGCGGTGGCGCAACAATGCGACGGTGCGCAACTTATCCGCGCATACCTGATTGGCCTACAGGCGCAGGCCTTTGTGGGCGAGTCGATTGGCTATCAGCACTACACCGCCGGCTGGCACGGCACATCCACCGTCGGCTGTATCGGCAGCGCGGCGGGCGTTGCGGCGCTGCTGGGCATGGATGCGGCGGGCATTGCGCGCGCACTCAGCATCGCGGTGAGTCTCGCCAGCGGTGTGAAAGGACAGTTCGGCACGTCGCTCAAACCCTTTCATGCCGGAATGGCCGCACGTAACGCCGTCGATGCCGCGCTGCTGGCGCAAACCGGCATGCAAGGCCGCGCTGATATCATCGAATGTGCGCAGGGTTTTGCCGAGTTGTACGCTGGGAAACTCAGTGTTTCCGCGTTGCCTGGTGAAAATGAACATGTCATTGAGCGCGTGGGCGTGATGCCGAAAAAGCATCCGTGCTGCGGTTCAACGCATCGCATTCTTGACGCGATTGCCGATTTGCAGCAGCGCCAAACGCTAGCACTGGACGATATCGAAAGCGTGCATTGTCAGGTGGGGATCGCCAATTGGCGCAACCTTGCCTACACGCAGCCGCAGGATGAAATGCAGGCGCGCTTCTCGATGCAATATTGTGTGGCGATGATGCTGGAAAAAGGGGCGCTGAGCGTCACTGACTTTACCGCGCAAAGCGTGCGGGCGCAGACGGATAACGCGCTGATGGCAAGTATCAGCATTTCGCCATGGACGACAGAACAGGAAGCGGAAAGCCGCGATTTACCGCACATTCTCACATTGCGCTTTAAAGATGGCCGCGAAGTAGTGCATTCACGTCGGCATGCGCGCGGCGCGCACGATGAACCTTTTAGCGCAGTGGAGCGCGAGGCTAAATTTCATGACTGCTGCGCGGATCTGCCCAACGCTGGGAATATCTATCAGCAACTGATGCAGCTCGAACAACAGCATGATTTGGGGTTTATGCGTGAGTTGATGGTGTGATTTTTTTGATATTGGTCGCCATAAATGGCGACCCTACAACGAATGCGCATTCATGCGCACCAGGTAAACATAGTCAGTTTAGGCATTTGCCTGCAGCAGTCCTTTTCCTTAGCTTGAAATCATCAACAGGAGAGGAACTTATGACAGCATCAGCATTACCGGTGGCGATTGTCACCGGCGGCAACAGCGGTATTGGCCTGGAAACCGTGAAGTTATTGGCAGCGGATCATCAGGTTTACGCCATCGGTCGCAATCAGCAAACATTGCAGGTTTTGGAACAGGTCACCAACGTAATTCCGCTGGCGCTGGATATCACGGATTTTGCCGCTGTGGCCTCGTTCACCGCCACGCTGGATCGGGTTGACGTGCTGGTGCATTCGGCAGCGATCTCGATACTCAGCACCACCTTCTCCGCCACGCCAGAACTGTGGCAACAGCACCTGAATATTAACGTCATCGCGCCTGCTGAACTCACGCGTTTAACCTTGCCAGCCCTGCGCGCCTCGCAGGGCAAGGTGGTGTTTATCAACTCCGGTTCTGGGACGCTGGCGTTAGCAGGACACGTTATTTACTCCGCCTCGAAATTTGCTCTCACCGCGCTGGCGCATGCGCTGCGTAGCGAAGAGAGCGAACATGGCGTGCGAGTCGCGACAGTCGCGCCTGGCCCAACCGATACGCCGATGAATCAGGCCTCGCGTGCCCGCGCGGGCAACCATGCGCCGATCAATCCTCTGGAATATCTCGATGCAGCTTCAGTGGCACGCGCCGTACGCTTTATCGTGGACAGTCCGGAAGATACGCAAATTGCAGATATTGTAATTAGACCACGGAGGGATAAAGCAAAACGCTGATTCTTCAACAAATAGTCTGTAATTCGAGGCTGCCATCCGGCAGCCTTTTTCTTTTTTTAAATTTTTTAGCAATATTCTCACCGCTCATTCGTCTACCTCATCACCAGCAGTTATCCGTTAATCTAATGAGGACAAAAACAATGAGAGATTTTGATATGCACAGACACGGTCATCGTGATCACTTTGGCGGTCATCGCCTGGCGAAGCCGCTGCTGATGGGCGCGGTGATCATCGCCGCTCTGGGCTTACTGGTGATGTCGCTGTGGAATGCGTTGCTGCCCGACATTATCGGCGTGAAAAGCATCGGCTTCTGGCAGGCACTGGGTTTGCTGGCATTGTGCCGCATCTTGTTTGGCGGTTTGGGATTCCGTCCTGGCATGTTTGGTATGGCACGTCGCCGCATGCATGAACGTTGGATGCAGATGACGCCGGAACAGCGCGAAGAGTTTATGCAGCATCGCCGCAATCGCTTTGGTCATCGTGGACACCACGATCGTTGCGACTGGCATGGTCGTCGTGATGAGCGAGGCGAAGCGCGCCCACAACCGGAGAATAGCCCGCCTAAATCCAGCGACGCCGAGTAAGCGAGATGCCGCAGAATTCACTGCTGATGTCGGCAATCACCGCCTGTCGCACCAAGCTAAATGCATTTATTCGCGGACGAACCGCAGTGCGTGAAGATGCCGACGACATCTTGCAGGAAGTCACATATAAGCTGATGCAGGTGGAGCAGCCGGTGGAGAATGTCGCCGCCTGGCTGTTCCGGGCGGCACGCAATGAAATGACCGATCGGGCACGGAAAAAGCGTGAGCTGCCGCTGGCCGATTTTTTCGGCGGCAATGAAGAAAATGATTTCCCGGAAGATGAGCTGGCAGAAACTTTATTTGGCGTGCCGCAAACGCCGGAAGATGAATATCTCAAAACGTTGTTGTGGGAAGAACTGGAGGCAGCATTAGCCGAATTACCGGACGCGCAGCGTGAAGTGTTCGAGAAAACCGAACTAATCGGCTACAGCTATAACGAACTGGCTGAAGAGAGCGGCAGCAGCGTGCAGACGTTATTATCGCGCAAGCACAAAGCGGTTTTATTTCTGCGCACGCGACTGCGCAACCTGTATGACGAAATAACCGGATAACCCGATTGCCTGGCAATCGGGCCTCTTTTTACCACCACGGTTTCTCTTGCTGCGGCTGCAAAAATTGCACGCCCTGCCCGATCTGCGGCATCGACACGTTAATTTGCTGTTCCTGCGCCAGCGCCACGATTTGATTAAGCGGTTCGTTCCATTGGTGGAATGCTAAATCGAAAGCGGCATTGTGAATCGGGAACAGCCATTTCGCGTTGAGATCGATAAAGGCTTTGATGGTGTCTTGCGGCAACATATGAATATCGGCCCAGCGGCGGTCGTACGCGCCGTTTTCCAGAAAAGCCATATCGAATGGTCCAAATTTATTGCCGATCTGTTTGAATCCGTCGAAATAACCAGAATCCCCGCCAAAGAACAGGCGAAAATCATCGCTGATAATGCTCCATGAGCACCACAAACGTTTATTGCTATCGAAAATTCCACGGCCAGAGAAGTGCTGCGATGGCGTCGCAACAAAATGAATGCCGCCGATATTCTTTGATTCCCACCAATCCAGCTGGGTAATTTTCTCCTGCGCAACGCCCCACGATAGCAGCAAATCGCCCACGCCAAGCGGCGTCAGGAAATAACGCACACGATCTTTGAGCTGCAGAATGGTGTGATAATCCAGATGATCATAATGATCATGCGAAAGAATGATCCCTTCGATTGGCGGTAAATCTTCTAGCGCTATTGGCGCAGGCTGGAAGCGTTTGGGACCAAACCACTTAAACGGCGACGCGCGCTGGGTAAATACCGGATCGGTCAGCCAATATTTCCCCTGCATTTTAAACAGCAATGAAGAGTGACCAAGGCGAAATACGCTGTTATCCGCCGCCGCTGCAAGCTGCTGCGCGTCGAGTTGTATTAACGGCAGCGCAGCTTCAGGAGCGGTGTTTTTCGGTTTATTAAAGGCAAAATCCCAGAATAGTTTGGCGAATTCAGTCAATCCTAACTGCTGGCGTGGGATCTTATTGTTAAACCTTTTGCCATCAAACTGAGCGGATTGCGGGTAGCTTTTTATATTGCAGCGAGAAATGCTCGAACTATTCAACATTGATCTTTTACCTCTCATCGCGGGTCCTTCAGAATAGCCACTTTTAAGGCATCGCACATCGCATATTGGGCGATTGATGACATCGTCATCGCCGATAGGTAAAGTCACTCTTTTGCTTGATTTTACGAGGGAAAATGAAACGTTTATTTGTTTACGGTACGCTGCAGCCAGGCCATTCGAATGCGCATATTCTGGAAAACATCGGCGGCGAATGGCTGGCGGGATCGGTTTCTGGCACCTTCTATGAACGCGGCTGGGGCGCAGCAGCGGATTTCCCCGGCATTGTGCTGCAGGAAAACGGCCCGCGCGTGCCGGGTTATCTGTTTATGTCTGACATGCTTGAACCGCATTGGCCGATGCTGGATGAGTTTGAAGATGGCTATGATCGGGTGGAAGTTGATGTCACCACCAGCAATGGCGAGCTGATCACGGCGTGGATTTATCAGTTGCAGCCGCAACTTTAGCTTCACAGCCCGATTTCGTAGGGTGCGCATTCATGCGCACTTGGTCACCATAAATGGCGACCCTACGGAATGCCCACTTTCCTCTTACACCCCAAATGCGGTGCGACGCCCTTAATACAATCGATGGTGATCTGCGCACGTCCTGATTTCGGCTTCTAGAATGAATCTCAAATAGAAGAGAGGAATGCAAGATGATCAAAATCTGCACGGCATGCGGCACATCGTACGATGAGCAACAGAATAAAATCGAACACTGCAAAATATGTGAAGACGAACGGCAATTTGTGCCTGCCAGCGGGCAAAAATGGACTTCACTGAAAAGCCTGCAATCCACGCATTGCAATAAATGGCAGCAACATGCTGCCAACTTATTTAGCCTACAAACCGTACCCAACTTCGCCATAAATCAACGCGCATTTCTGCTGCAAACGCCGCACGGCAATATTCTGTGGGATTGCATCGCTAATTTCGATGAAGCCACTAAAGCGATTATCACCGCGCTAGGCGGTGTTCACGCCATCGCTATTTCGCATCCGCACTATTACAGCACCATGCAGGATTGGGCGGCGGCGTTCGATGCGCCAATTTATCTGCACGCCAACGACAGTGAATGGATTATGCGCGAAAGCCCGCATATCTCGATCTGGCAACATGACGAGCTGGAAATTGTGCCGAAGGTGAGGTTGATTCGTCTCGGCGGACATTTTGCCGGCGGCTGCGTGTTGCATTGGGCGCAGGATGGTGGCGTGTTGCTGAGCGGCGATATTGTGCAAGTCACGCCCGGCGCTAATGCGGTGTCGTTTATGTGGAGCTATCCAAATATGCTGCCGTTATCAGTTACTGCGGTGAGTGATATTACACATCGGCTGGCGGCACTAAAATTTGCTCGCCTTTATGGCGCATTTGAACAGCGGGAAATTCTCGCTGATGCGCAGCAAATCGTGATGCAGTCGGGCGAGAAATATATTGCCCGCTTGAACGCCTGAACGAATTGTAAGCAAACGCGCCGCAGATGGATGTACAGACGTCTAAACATCCATTATAGTCCGTTCCCTACGTTAAGAGGGGATCTGCGCAATGAAGAAAATTTTACTCACGACTCTGCTGGCTGCTTCCGTGGCGCTACTTAGTGGCTGTAATAAAAACGATGAAAATCAAATCAAAGTGGCCATTAACACCGGACCTGATCAGGCGCTGTGGGATACCGTGAAGCAAGTTGCGCACGACAAATATCAGCTGGATGTCGATGTGGTGGCCTTCAATGATTACGTGCAGCCGAATGAAGCGCTGTTCAACAAAGATGTCGATGCCAACGCCTTCCAGAGCCTGCCTTATCTGGAGATGCAATCCAAAGAGCGCGGCTACCACTTCGCCGTTGTCACCAACACCTTCGTGTTCCCGATTGCGGGTTACTCGCGCAAGATTAAATCGCTCAAAGAATTACCGGATGGCGCCACCGTGACCATCTCCAACGAAGCCACCACCCTTGGCCGCAGCCTGCTGCTGTTGCAGGCGCAAGGTTTAATCAAAGTGAAACCGGAAGCGGGCCTGCTGCCAACCACGCTGGATATCACCGATAATCCGAAGAAGCTGAAGATTGTTGAAGTCGATACGCCGCAGCTGGCGCGTACGCTGGACGATCCACAGGTGTATATTTCGATCATCAACAACAACTTCGCCGCGCTGGTGAATCTCTCCGCCTCGCGTGACGGCATGTTTATGGAAGGCAAAGCCTCGCCTTACGTGAATGCGATTGTGGCGCGTGAAGATAATAAAGACAGCGCCAACGTGCAGAAGCTGAAACAGGCTTTCCAGTCGCAGGAAGTGCTGGATAAAGCTAACGAGATCTACAAAGGCGATATTATTAAAGGCTGGTAATTTACGGTTTAATTAAGCCTATGTATGCCGGTGCGCATCAATGCACACCGGCAAACCACTGTAGGGTCGCCATTCATGGCGACCGTGACAAGCATAACTTCATCTATCCTTCCACTGCTTCCCGCGTTAATCAGCTAAGCTCAGTTCATAAAATAAGCGCCATATAAAAATGGTGTAAAAATATCGGTCATTGGCGTAAAAATGCTGTACGTAAATTAGCCTGCCACTGTTCGCATCGGTCGCAAACAGGTATGTTCGCCCTCATTAGCCTCAACCCTGATAAAACACAGGAAATCTATGAGTCAGAGTGAAAAACAGTCCTTGCCTGCTGGCATGCTGGCGGCCGCGGGGATCGTGTTTGGAGATATCGGCACCAGCCCGCTGTACACCCTCAAAGAGTGCCTCTCCATTTTGCCTAACGGCGCGATCTCCACTACTGCGGTTATGGGGTTTTTATCGCTGATTTTCTGGGCGCTGACGCTGATCGTGACGCTGAAATATGTCTGCTTCGTGATGCGTGCCGATCATGATGGCGAAGGCGGCGTGTTAACGCTGATGTCGCTGGCACGCCAGCATGTCGGGCCCAAAGCATCGCATATCATTGTGTTAGCGGGCTTGATTGGCGGCGCGTTCTTCTATGGCGATGGCGTGATCACTCCGGCGATTTCGGTGCTGTCGGCGATTGAAGGTATCGAAGTGGTGTCGCCTGAGCTGGATAAATATGTGGTGCCGCTGGCGGTGGCGATTCTTACGCTGCTGTTCATCATTCAAAAACACGGCACCGAAAAGGTCAGTAAAGTGTTCGGCCCGGTGATGTTTGTCTGGTTCGTGTCGATTGCTCTGCTGGGTATTCGCGGCATCTTGCTCAATCCTGAGGTGCTGTATGCACTCAACCCTTCGTATGCGCTGACGTTCTTGCTCAGCCACAAAGCGTTGTCGTTTGCCGCGCTCGGCATGGTGGTGCTGGCAGTAACCGGTGCGGAAGCGCTGTACGCCGATATGGGACATCTGGGCAAAGCGCCAATTCGCATGGCGTGGCTGGTGATCGCCATGCCCGCGCTAGTGCTCAACTATTTTGGTCAAGGCGCGCTGGTGATTGCCGATGCGCAGGCCATCAATAACCCGTTCTTTAATCTCGCGCCGGGCTGGGGACAGATTCCGCTGATTGTGCTGTCTACGCTGGCGACGGTGATTGCGGCGCAATCGGTGATTAGCGGCGTGTATACGCTGACGCATCAGGCGATTCGTCAGGGATTCCTGCCGCCGATGCGCGTCATTTTCACATCGCATACTGAATCCGGCCAGATCTATATTCCGGTGGTGAACTGGCTGCTGTTTGTGGCAGTAACGGTGATTGTGCTGGCGTTCCGTCAATCTTCTGCACTCTCTTCGGCGTACGGCATCGTGGTGACCGGCACCATGGTGATTACCGCTTGTCTGGCGGGTGTGGTGGCGCTGCGTAACTGGAAGTGGCCGCTGCCGGTGGCGCTGATTTTCCTGCTGTGTATGTTGAGCATTGATGTGCCGCTGTTCAGCGCCAACCTGATGAAGCTGCTCTCCGGCGGTTGGGTGCCGGTGCTGCTGGCGCTGAGTATGATGGGATTGATGCTCATTTGGAGCAGCGAGCGTAATCGCCTGATCCGCAAACTGAATAACGATCCCGAAAGCCTGCAGGCGCTGGTGCGATCGCTGGAAACCAATCCGCCGAGTCGCGTAGCTGGCACGGCAATCTTCCTCTCACGTAAAGAGCATGAGATTCCGCAGGCGCTGCTGCACAACCTCAAACACAACCGCGTACTGCATAAACGTGTGGTGCTGCTGCATATCCGCACCACCGATATCCCGCGCGTCTACAACCAGAAGCGCCTGAGCATCACCCAGTTGTCGCCGTCGTTCTGGCAAGTAACCGCCGCTTACGGCTGGCGCGAGACGCCATCAATGGCAGAGATCCTGCATCTGTGCGGGCTGGAAGGATTTGGTTGTACCGTCAATGAAGCCTCGTTCTTCACCTCGCACGACACGCTGGTGATGAAGAAGAGAAAAGGTTTGATGCGGGTTAAAGGCGGTATTTTCCACTTCTGCCAACGCAATGCACAGCGCGCGCATGAGCAATTTAATATCCCGCCGAATAGGGTCATCGAACTGGGCGGGCAGCGCGAGTTTTAGTCGGTCGCCATGAATGGCGCACCTACAAAATCCCGTGAAATAACCGTAGGGTCGCCATTCATGGCGACCTTATTTTTTCCGCCAAATGTAACCAGATGCAAAAATAGTCGCGTAAGTTTGAATGAGTTGTGGCTGAATCTTTCTTAACATCTAATTAGCAATTAAAGCTAAAACGCTTTACCTGAAAAGGTGTTTATTAACTTCACAGGCAATGATCACCTGTCGTGAACATTTAGGGTTTAAGCGCATTATCAACAATTGAAAGATTCGTAGCTGCGGCCATGGGTTCAGCGACTATTTGCGAGGAGTATCGCCATGAAACAATTAATTAATGACGTAATATCTATTTTCACACCGCAATCTGTTAAACCCGTTTTAATTCGCGCTGATTTAACTCATCGCGAACTTTCATCAATTCATCCGGTAGGATTTACTTCCGTAAGCTGGGCGACCTCAATGGAAGAGCTGAATGACGCCTTTGTGAAGAAAGCCGTTGCTGCCGGCGCGGTGGGTTATCACATTACCGAAGTGGAATCACACGAACCGGCGCACGATGGTCAACATATCATGGCGGCTACCGCGACTTTGTATCATATCAATAGCAAAGTGGCTTATGGCTAATGTTTAATTTATTAGAATTTACAGCCTGCCCTTCATCATCGGCAGGCTTTTTTCTGCAAAATAGTCAGCGAGAAAATCAATAAACACTTTAATACGCGGCGATTCAGAAGCACGTTGCGTGTAAACCGCCCAAACATTCGCTTCCTGATACCACTGCGGTAAAACGTGCACCAATTTATTTTCGCTTAAATAAGGTGCGACATCCCAGGCCGATCGCAACGCAATGCCATGCGACTTTAAAGCCCAATTCAAAATCACTTTCCCACTATTCGATGAGTAATGACTATTCAGACGACAAACGATTTTATTTTCGCCATCGGTTAATGCCCAATGGCCAAAGGTGTTGTTATTTTCATTAATAATAAGACAGCTGTGATCGATTAAATCATCCAGCG
>NZ_DAMBSA010000105.1:0-12337 GCF_032054795.1 Pantoea sp. CTOTU49201 | reverse complement strand
GCGCGCGATTGTCGATGAGATTGTCGCCAGCGGCCAGATTGCCTACGGCATTAATACCGGATTGGGCGCGCTGTGCAACATCACGCTGCCGGAAGATCAGCTCAGCCAGCTGTCGCGCAATACGCTGCTGAGCCACGCCTGTGGCGTCGGCCCGCTGCTGACGCGTGAACAGGCGCGCGCCATTCTGTGTGCGGCGATTGCCAATTACAGCCACGGCAAATCGGGCGTGTCGGTGGCGCTGGTGCAGCATCTGCTGGCGCTGCTTAATCAGCAGATTACGCCGCAGGTGCCGTCGCAGGGTTCGGTGGGCTATCTCAGCCATATGGCGCATATCGGCCTGGCGCTGATTGGTGTTGGCGATGTGGAGTATCAAAACCAGATTATGCCTGCCGCGCAGGCGTTAACGCAGGCGGGATTACAGCCCTATCGTCCGGGTGCCAAAGAGGGTTTGAGCCTGGTCAACGGCACGCCGTGCATGACCGGCTTATCCTGCCTGGCGCTGGATGATGCGGCGCGTTTACTGGATTGGGCGGATGTCACCGGCGCGATGAGTTTCGAGGCGCTGCGCGGACAGCTGGTGGCTTTTGATGCCGAAGTGATCGCATTGAAAGCCAGTCCGGGCATGCAATTGAGCGGTCAGCGTTTACGCGATCTGCTGAGTGATAGCCCGCTGCTGGCGACCAGCGTCGGCATTCGAACCCAAGATGCGCTCAGCCTGCGCTCCATGCCGCAGGTGCACGGTGCCAGCCGCGATCAGTTCGATCACGCGGCGCGCCAGATTGAAACCGAACTCAACGCCTGCACCGATAATCCGCTGGTGCTCGGCACGCCGGATAACTGGCGCGTGGTGTCGCAGGCTAATCCGCACGGCGAATCGGTGGCGATGGCGGCGGATCTGCTGGCGATTGCCATGGCGGAAGTCGGCAGCATCGCTGAGCGGCGGCTGGATCGGTTAGTCAATCCATTGGTGAGCGGCTTACCGGCGTTTCTGGTGGCGCAGCCGGGCGTCAATTCCGGCATGATGATTGCGCAGTATGTGGCGGCATCACTCTGTGCGGAGAATCGTCAGCTGGCGCAACCGGCGGTGCTGGATAACTATGTGACCTCGGGTTTGCAGGAGGATCATCTCAGCTTGGGTACCGGCGCGGCACTCAAGCTGATGAAGCTGGTGGGCAACGTGTGGCAGATTTTGGCGATTGAGTATCTGCTGGCGGCGCAGGCGCTGGATTTCCACGGCGAAGAGCAGCTGGCGCAAGGAACGGCGCAGGCATTACGCCGTCTTCGCGCGGTGGTGGCTAACTGGCAGGAAGATCGCTGGCTGGCACCGGAGATTGCGCGTGCGGTGCAGGTGTTGAAAAGCGGTTTGTAATGCGGTCGCCATGAATGGCGACCCTACAAAACCCGGTCGTAGGGGCGCCATTTATGGCGACCTGGCCGACGATTAGCTGATCAGCGGCGCGCATCCGGGCGCACCAAATCAAAGCGCAGCTCTTCGCTGATGCCGTAATACGCCGACGGGCCACCGGCACGCAGGATTGGCTGCGCTTTGGCGGTTTGATAGATCCCTTCTTCCAGCAGTGATTCATCAATATGAATGGCGACCGCTTCGCCCATCACCAGCCAGCTATCAATTGGGTTGCCTTGCGCATCCTGTAGTTGAATCAGCTGCGTCAACTTACACTCAAAATTTACCGGGCTTTCCGCCACCATACTGACATTGACGTGTGAAGCGGCAAGCGGCGTTAATCCTGCCAGCGCAAACTCATCCTGTTCAGACGGCACCGATGCGGAGCTCTCATTCATCGCCTCGGCCAGCGGACGCGTCGCCAGATTCCAGACAAACTCTTTGGTCTCGGAGATATTCTGCACGCTGTCTTTCCAGCCGCTGCTGGCGAAACCGATAATGGGCGGATGATAGTTGAAACAGTTAAAGAAGCTGTAGGGCGCTAAATTGCGCACGCCGCTGGCGCTTTGTGAGCTAACCCAACCAATCGGACGTGGGCCGACGATCGCATTCAAAGGATCGTGTGGCAAACCGTGCCCAGCGCGGGGCTGATAAGAGTAACGCTGACGAGTCATAACCATCCTTATAAGGGAACCTGAGTGTGGTGCACTAATCTCATCTAATACGCTGAATTCGATTAAGCGCATTGTGCGATGCCGCTAGCCAGAGTATCTTACGCCCGCGCTATTTTCCGGAGAAACTATGAACAAGCCAGCCGCCACGTCACCTTTCCATCCGCGTAACCGCCATCAAGGCCGTTATGATTTTGCTGCTCTGACCGCAGCCCATCCGCCGCTGGCGGTGAAAGTGCGTCCCAACGGCTACGGCGAGTTGTCGGTGGATTTCGCCGATCCTGAAGCGGTGATGCTGCTGAATCAGGCGCTGCTGAAGTTGTTCTATAACCTCAACTGGCAGCTACCCGCAGGTTATCTGACGCCGCCGGTGCCGGGCCGTGCCGATTACGTGCACGCGCTGGCCGATCTGCTGGCGAGTGACAACGGCGGCGTTGTGCCACGCGATCTGGATGTGATGGATATCGGCTGCGGCGCGAACTGCATCTATCCGCTGATTGGCAACGCCGAATATGGCTGGCGTTTTACCGGTACCGATATCACCGCCGAAGCGATTACCGTTGCCGGACAGATTGTGGTGAGTAATCCGGGCTTGCAGCGCGCCGTGCGTCTGCGTCGGCAAAAGGATGCCTCGGCGATTTTCGCTGGCGTGGTGCATAAGAATGAGCGCTATCACGCGGTGCTGTGCAATCCACCGTTCCACGCTTCTGCGGAAGAGGCGGCAACCGTAGGTCAGCGTAAAACGCGTAACCTCGGCCTGGGCAAAAACGCGCCGCTCAATTTTGGTGGCCACCATAACGAATTGTGGTGTGACGGCGGCGAGCGCAAGTTTGTCGGTCAGATGATCGCTGAAAGCGTGGCGCACTCCGACCATATTATCTGGTTCACCTCGCTGGTCTCGCGCAAAGAGAATTTACCGGCGCTGCGCGACCAGCTGCGCGATCTTGATGCCTACGAAGTGCGCATCATCGAAATGGCGCAAGGGCAGAAGCAGAGCCGCTTTATTGCCTGGACGTTCCAGCCGCCGGCGACACGCACCAAACGGCTGAAACGTTAACCTCATTGCGCCGGCGGCAACGCCGGTAAGCTGGCAGCGGAGGTAATATCGCTGCCGGTTTGCATCACTTCCACCGTTTGGTGCGGCGCTTTAATGCCGGCCGCATCAAAATGCTTCTTCACCTTGTCATCCAGCGCAAAACGTACCGTCCACTGCTTCAGCGGCTGGGTGGTGAATGACACGCGCACGGTAAAGGATTGGTTGGTTAATCCTACTAATCCGGCAAAACTCGGCTCGCCAATCACCATGCCGCGAATCTCCGGGTTCTCCAGCAGCTCTTTCACTGCGCCCTGCAGCGTTTGGTTAACGCGTTCGGTATCTTCACTGCGATCGACATCGTAGTTCGCCACAAACGATCCGATGCCGCGCACAAAGTTGGCGAAGGTGGTGATCGATGACCACGGAATAATGTGATACGCGCCGGTATCCTGACGCACGCCCACCGAGCGAATCGACATACGCTCCACCGTGCCGGTGATTGGGCCAATGGTGACTAAATCCCCGGTGTTCATGCCGTTCTCAAACTGGATAAAGATGCCGGTGATGATGTCCTTCACCAGCGTTTGTGAACCGAATGATACCGCCAAACCAAGCGCACCGGCGCCCGCCAGCAGCGGCGCGATATTCACACCGACTTCCGACAGCAAAATCATAATGGTGATGGTGCTGATCACCACCGCCAGCGCGTTGCGGAACAGCGTCAGCAGCGTGCGGGTGCGCGCACTCGGCATTGGGCGGCCGTGCGAATCCGAGGCGAGGCGGCTTTCGATTAAACTCGCCAGCAGCGTCCAGCCGATTGCCGACAGCAGCACAATCATCACGATGCGAATCAGGACATCCACCATTTTTTGGCCGGTACCAAGAGTGAGCCAGTGCCAGAGATCAAACAGATTCCATGCGTTAAGCAGCAGCAACAGCGTGGCAAACACCGTGACCACGCGCGCCAGTTTCAGCAGCGCTTTCACCCAATCGTTGACGCGCTTTTGCAGCTCGGGATAGTTGCGGCGCATATCAGGCGACAGCGTGACGGTTTTGCCAATCCAGCGCGTTAGCATGCCAGAAATCAGCGCGGCGATGACCACAATCGCCAGGCTGCGCACCGTGGCGGACATCATAAACTTCAGGCTGTCGCCGGGATTGAAGATCGAGAACAGGAACAGCGCGATAAAGTAGGCGCTGGCCAGCCAGTGCCACACCATGCCGAAGGCGCGGATGAACAGCGCAAAGAAGCTCATGCTGCGATCGGCGAGACGCGACAACTCCTGATGGATGTTGTTTTTGTTGCGGAAAATCAGCCACAGCGCCCAGCCGGTCATGATCCCCATAATCAGCATATTGACCAACGCGGCCACCTGAATATTCACCTGATTGGAGACAATCGGCACCACCACCAGTAAACCGTAACCGATGATGCCGCTTAGCCAGCTCAGACGCGTGTTCCAGTAGCTGGCGCGCGCATCGGTTAAATGGAAGAAGCGCAGCGTGGGGAAGCGTGGGCAGAAAATCAGACGCAGCACCGCTTTGAAGAATTCAATCAGCGCGAAGGCGTTAAGGAACAAACCTTGCTGATAGGCGATAGTGCGGTTGTTGTTGTGATAGTTGTCGCTGATGATCTGCCCGACAAACAGCGTCAGCGCCAGCAGCACAATATCGAGCACAAAGGCCATCAAAATGGTGGCGGGCAGGTGCAGCCACTTGGTGCGCTCAAGGTTTTGATTGCGTCCCCAGCGGCCCATGCGTCGCCAGATCGGCCACATCAGACGGCGTGTCAGCCAGTAAAACGCAAACACCGAGGCGGCGAGGGCAGCAAAGTATTTCAATGCGTTGAGGAAGGTTTGTTGGTTAAAGGCTTTGTGCGGCGCATTGGTGATGTTGTCATGAAGTTGGACAAACTGCGCCGCCACCGCGCCGCCATATTCACGCGTCACACTGGTGACGCTCTCCAGCACCGTGGGATCTTCTTCATTGGCCTGCGGCGGTGCCAGCACCGGCGGTTCGCTGGTGGATTGGCTGTTCGCCGCCTGACGTAACTGATCGATCAGCTCCTGGCGCGAAGCGTTGTTATCCAGAATATTTGCCAGCGCGGCGTAAGCGGCTTTTTTCTCATCTAAGCTGGGTTCGCTTTCGGCTGTGCTATTCGTTGCCGGGGTTTGTGACTGCTGAGCTGCAACGGCCGCCTGCGGCAGGTTAACCGCCTGCGCCGGGGGAATGACAAACAGAGTGAACAAACTGAAGAGTAACCACACGGCTAAACGCCATGGTGGGCTGGCAGACGACATCGCTTTTCTCCTTTAGCTTCGCGCAGCGGCACAAGAGAGAAGTATAGTCAGTGATGGAAGGTTAGGATTCTGAAAGGAAAATTGCGTGGGGTAAGGTGGGATAGTAAAAAGGTCGCCATGAATGGCGACCCTACGGATTAGGAGACGTGCTGCAGGAATTCGCGCAGACGATCGCTTGGCGGGTTAGTGATCAGATCGTCCGGGTTGCCATCTTCTGCAATGGTGCCTTTGTTGATAAAGATCAGACGCGAAGCCACTTTCTGGGCGAATCCGACTTCGTGCGTCACGATGACCATCGTCATGCCTTCCTCCGCCAGATCCTGCATCACTTTCAACACTTCGTGACGCAGCTCGGGATCCAGCGCTGAGGTTGGCTCATCAAACAGCATCATCTTCGGCTTCACCGCCAGCGCACGGGCAATCGCCACGCGCTGTTGCTGACCGCCAGAAAGTTCAGACGGGAAGTGATGTGCACGCTCGGCGAGGCCAACTTTACCCAGCAGCTCACGTGCCAGCTTATGCGCTTCTTCTTTCTTCGCACCGCGCACGCGAATCGGCCCAAAGGCGACGTTATCCAGCGCGCTCATCTGTGGGAACAGATGGAACTGCTGGAACACCATGCCCGCTTCCTGACGAATCAGGCGCTCATCCACTTTCGGATCATTGACCTTCATGCCATCGACAATCAGGTCGCCGGTGGTGATCTCTTCCAGCTTGTTGATGCAGCGCAGCAGCGTGGATTTACCGGAACCGGACGGCCCGATAATCACCACCACTTCGCCTTGATTAATCTTCAGGTTGATGTCGTGCAGAACCTGAGTCTGGCCGAAATTCTTCGAGACGTTTTTAAATTCAATCACAGAATTTTCATCCTTTTCTCAATACGGCGCAGCACAAAGCTCAACACCAACGTAATAACCAAATAGATAATGGCAACGGCGCTCCAGATCTCCAGCGCGCGGAAGTTACCGGCAATGATCTCCTGACCCTGACGCGTCAGTTCGGCCACGCCAATCACGATAAACAGCGACGTATCTTTGATGCTGACAATCCACTGGTTACCCAGCGGCGGCAGCATACGGCGCAGCGCCAGCGGCATGATTACGTAACGCAGGGTTTCGCGGCGCGACAGACCCAGCGCCAGACCCGCTTCACGGAAGCCTTTGTTGATCGACAGCACCGCACCGCGCGTGATTTCCGCAATATAAGCGCCGGAGTTGATCATGATGGTGACCACCGCCGCGCTGAACGGATCGATACGCAGATCCGGGAAAGCCATCGGCAGGGCGAAGTAGATAAACATCACCTGAACCACGATTGGCGTACCGCGAATCAGTTCGATGAAGACTAAGGCGATGTTGTTGGTGATCCAGCCGCCGTAGGCGCGGGCAAAACCGGCAACTAAACCGATAATTAAACCGCCGACCAGGCCGAGGACCGAGATCAGCAGGGTCATTTTGGCGCCTTCGATTAAAATCGGCAGGGCAGGCCAAATGACGCTCCAGTCAAACTCCATGGTGTGACTCCAAAATCTGTTGCGTGGAAATGTAAAAAGCAGGGAGTGTTAAGCTCCCTGCTGGAAAAATCGGCTTAAGCCGCAATTATTTTGGTTCAGTACCGAACCATTTTTTATAGATGGTGTTGTAAGTGCCGTTGTCGCGCAGGGTTTTCAGTGCGCCGTTCACTTTTTCACGCAGGTCGTCGCTGCCTTTCGGGAACGCGATGCCATACTGCTGCGCTTCAATCGACTCGCCAACCGCTTTGAAGCGGCCTTTACCAGCGGTGTTGATGAAGTACAGGATGTTCGGGGTATCGTGCAGCACAGCGTCAGCACGGTTAGTGCCTAATTCCATGTATGCGTTATCGATGTTCGGGAACTGACGCAGATCTTTCGATTTGATGTGCGCTTTCGCGTAATCAACCGAACCGGTGCCGCTCTTCACCGCGACCACTTTGCCGTTCAGATCGTCAATGCTCTTCACGTCTTTTTCGTTCTCGCGCACCATTACCAGCAGGCCGCTTTTGTAGTAGCCGTCAGAGAACTCAATGGCTTTTTTACGTTCTTCGGTGATGGTGATACCCGCCAGCGCCAGGTCAATGTTTTTGGTTTGCAGCGCAGGAATGATGCCGCTGAAATCCATTGGCTTGAAGGCGTAATCGAGTTTCAGTTCTTTCGCGATGGCATCCCACAGATCGATATCAAAACCGACGTATTTATCGCCTTGTTTGAACTCGAAGGGAACGAATGCGGTGTCGGTCGCGACGATCAGTTTTTTGTCTGCTGCGGTGGAAGAAAGCGAGAAGGCCAGCGCTAACGCGGCCACGGAGACTTTAATCAATGACTTCATCATTTTTTTCCTTATTACCCTTCAGGCCTTGTGGCCTGCTGTACGGCGTATCATATGAAAAAATTATGCCAACTTTTCGTTTTTCTCAAAATCAGTAGTTTTAAGCACTTGCTGACACGATTTTGCGCAGAAGAAAAGTTTTGCACCTTATTGGTGCTTCATTTTGGTGCATGGTGCTGTTGTGGTGCAGGCACAGTGTGCACCAAGGGCGGGGAGAGCGAAAGAAGGGATTAAGGAATTGTTAACGACGTCAAAAAAAGCACCACAATGTTACAGACGTAAAAAAAGGCGGGAATTCCCGCCTTCGTTATAACACTGAAATTTATTCAATATTCGATTCAATAAACCACAGGAATTTATCCAAATCGCGCGATGCCGCAGTGAAGATATCAGCGGTGTCTTCATCGCTCACTTCAGTAATGGCTTTACGCGTGTCATTCGCCACAATCGCATAGCGATCGGCCAGCGCTTTCAGGTGATCCTGCACGCTATGAATGTTCAACGGATAGCTTTTCAGTGGTGTTTTGTCGTTGACGATCTGAGTGGTACCCAGCGCCACGCCGCCTAGCTGAACCACACGTTCAGCGATAGTGTCCTGGTGATCGGTAATGGCAGCACGGAAACCATCCAGCATCTCATGTACGCCAATAAAGTTAGCGCCACGCATATTCCAGTGCGCCTGCTTGGTGATCAGCGACAGGTCAATAAACTCCACTACCAGACGGTTGAGCACCTCGATGGTCGCTTTCTTATCGCTGTCAGCGACGTCATTACGGGTGTAAATCAGATCAGACGATTTAGTTTTAACCAGTTTTGCGGTACTCATCATTAATGTCCTCTTATTGATGGTTGTCCTAATCAAGCACGGAAATAAGTATAGCAGCAGTTTTTTAATCTGCAGGATTGATTAAATCAATGACAGGAATAGATAAACCTTAATGTTGCTCAGGCATTGTGCGGTTTAACTATTAGTTGAAGTAAAACAGAAGGTTGTGAGTTGTGTTAATTATTTATTAATCGTGTTGCAAAATAATAACAGAGAAATCCTAACGCCACATTAAAAATGAAAATGAGAATGCTTCTATATTTAGCCTGCCGCGAAGCAGGCTAACGTGTTGAATATTTATTGCGGATGATTGATATCCACTTCGCTTATTTTTGCGCTCTTTTGTTTCATGGTCAGCGTTGAACCTGCTGACGCGACAATGATCGCCAGCAGCGCCATCCACTGCTTTAACGTTAACAGTTCGCCGAGGAACAACATGCCTGAAAGCGCGGCCATCGCCGGTTCCAGACTCATTAAGGTGCCGAAAATGCGCGCCGGCAGTCGCGTCAGCGCCATCATCTCTAAAGAATAGGGAATGGCGCTGGAGAGCAGGGCGATTAACAGCGCTAAAGGCAGCACTTCCCAATTCCAGATGCCCGGCGCGGCGAATGTCAGGCCGAGCGGTACAAAAATCACTGAGGCAATCAGCGAACCCATCGCCACGGTTGCCGGGCCATGTTCCGCGCCCGCCCGCTGACCCGCAAGAATATAGACCGCCCAGCAGGCACCCGCGCCTACCGCTAACAGCGCACCGAGCGGATCGATATGACTCATCCCTTCACCGATTGGCAACAGGAACCACAAACCGATCACCGCCAGCAGCACCCAAACAAAATCAAGCGGACGACGCGCGCCGATCAACGCCAATGTCAGTGGACCCAGAAACTCCAAACCAACGGCCACGCCCAGCGGCACGGTGCGAATTGCTAAATAGAAGAGGTAGTTCATGCAGCCAAGCGCTAAACCGTACATCAGCAGCGGCTTGCGCTGTTCGCGCCTAAAGCGCAAACGCCAGGGTTTGAAGATGATGCACAGAATCAGCGTGCCAAGACCAAGGCGCAGCGCGGTAATGCCGGGCGCGCCAACGGTGGAAAACAGTGATTTCGCCAGAGAAGCGCCGCCTTGCAGCGAGAGCATGGCAATCAGCAGTACGGCAATAGGGAACAACACCGGGGCCATATTTTTGGTCGTTTGAGGCGCAGACATCCTGTAATCCAGTCCTTTATTTATTAACAGCAGGGTAACAAGTGCTCAGTGTAAAGGAATCTTCAGCAAATAAGGAGACGCGAATCGGGGAATTAAAAAGCGCTAACAGGTCATAATTTGGCCATTTTTAGGGCCATTTCCGTAAAGAAACGTCAGGTTAGTTTAGGAATTTACTTAAAGGCATTTTTTGTGATCGGAATTTATGTTGCAGGAATATGATGGTTTTTATAAGTAAAATGAATGACATAGGAAACTTCATTAACTTTCTGTTACACCAAACAATCTGTTAGACAACAAAATGCGGGCAGAGTTTCTTGCTGTTTTTTGTTATATTTACAGCGTTGTCAGGAGAGAAGTATATTCACATTTGAGGTGGTTATGAAAAAAATTGCATGTCTTTCAGCATTGGCTTGTGTACTTGCAGTTTCTGCAGGTTCTGCCATGGCACAAAGCACCGTTACCGGTGGTTACGCTCAGAGCGATTATCAAGGCGTTGCTAACAAAGCAAACGGCTTCAACCTGAAATACCGTTACGAAGACGGTACCAACCCACTGGGCTGGATCGGTTCTTTCACTTATACCGAGAAAGATCGTACTGACGCTGGCGTTTATAACAAAGGTCAGTACTACGGCATCACCGGTGGTCCAGCTTACCGTCTGAACGACTGGGCGAGCATCTACGGTGTTGTAGGTGTGGGCTACGGTAAATTCCAGTCTACCGCTCCAGAACGTCAGAAAGCTGATACCAGCGACTACGGTTTCTCTTACGGTGCGGGTATGCAGTTCAACCCAATCGAGAACATCGCAGTTGACGTTGGTTACGAGCAGAGCCGTATCCGCAACGTCGATGTTGGCACCTGGATTGCTGGCGTAGGTTACAGCTTCTAAGTTCTTGCTTAGACCAGTTGCACAATAAACGGTCCTTCGGGGCCGTTTTTTTATGGCTGCAATATTGGATTTACCTGCCGCCAGAAACACAAAACCCGCTACGTGAGCGGGTTTTATTGGAAATCGGGAACGTTAGCCGCGCCAGATCAGGTTTGGGCACGGACGTTCAACCAGCTGTTTGCCGGTGAGCTTTTCAATCAGCATCAAACGCAGCGCAAACGGCGAGCGAGTAAACAGGCACAGCAGCGATTTCAGCTCAAAAGCCGGTTTGCTCTGTTCAGCCTGGAAACATTTGCCACAGTCGAGGCAGTTTTTCATGGTAGTCATGTTCACCTCCCGAGTGAATGACGACAATTTCTTTGTAGCCTTAATAAGCTATTCGCTTACATTATCGACAAAGATAGCACTGGCTATACTCTTTAGCCAACACTATTTAGGAAAAATTTGTGCTTATTTGTGCCTGGTTTACAATGGGCGCAGCCAGCCCGCACCGCAGGTAAAGTGCGGCAGATAATAAAGAGGAAGTTAGATGAGTCGTCGTGCAAAAATCGCCACCAACATGCCCCAGGGCCCGCTAAAAGAGATAGAGGAGCATGTCGAAGGATTTCGTCAGGTGCGCGAGGCGCATCGTCGTGAGCTGATCGATGACTACGTAGAATTAATCTCTGATTTGATTCGCGAATTTGGCGAAGCGCGTCAGGTGGATATGGCCGCACGTTTGGGCGTATCCCAGCCGACCGTGGCGAAAATGTTGAAGCGTCTTGGCACCACCGGCTTAGTTGAGCAAGTGCCGTATCGCGGCGTGTTCCTCACCGCCGAAGGTGAGAAGCTGGCGGAAGCGAGCCGCGTTCGCCACCATATTGTTGAAACCTTCCTGTTGGCGCTGGGCGTTAGCCCGGAAACCGCGCGCCGTGATTCAGAAGGCCTGGAGCATCACGTCAGTGATGAAACCCTGGCCGTGTTCCAGAAATTCTACGAGAGTCGCTAACTACAAGGCCTTCCGCCATCATGCCCAATCTGCTTCGTTCCTTAATGCGCGATCGTATTTTGCATTTGTTATTGCTGTTGGGTGTGATCATGTTGCCGCTGGCGAATTTCCGCTGGTCGCAACTGCCTGCCGCAGTGGACTGGCACACCATCATGACGCTCACCGGCTTATTGATGTTGACCAAAGGGCTAGAGAACAGCGGCTATTTTGATGTGCTCGGCGCGCGCCTGATTCAGCGCTTTCAGCATGAACGCGCACTGGCGCTGTTTATGGTATGCGCCGCCGCGTTGCTCTCTACTTTTCTCACCAACGATGTTGCGCTGTTTATTCTGGTGCCGCTGACGTTGACGCTGCGTAAATTCTCGCGCTTGCCGATTTCCCGCCTGATCATTTTCGAAGCGCTGGCGGTGAACGCAGGTTCATTACTGACGCCGGTTGGTAACCCGCAAAACATTCTATTGTGGAGTCACGGTACGCTCAGCGTGCCTGGCTTCATTGCGCAGATGGCGCCGCTGGCGGCATTTTTAATGCTCACGCTGATGGCGCTGACGTGGTGGAGTTTCCCGGCGCGCGTAATCCAGAAACATGAACAAACCGAAAGCCAAACATGGTACAAGCCGTTGTTACGATTAGCGTGTTGCTGTACATCGTGTTTATCGTGGCGCTCGA
>NZ_DAMBSA010000104.1:0-12374 GCF_032054795.1 Pantoea sp. CTOTU49201 | reverse complement strand
GGCTGATATCAGCGAGATTAAAGCGCGCATTGCCGCTTCAGGCTTGAGCGTCAGCCAACTGGTTTCTGTGGCCTGGGCTTCAGCATCGACCTTCCGTGGCGGTGACAAACGTGGCGGTGCCAACGGCGCGCGCCTGGCATTAGCGCCGCAAAAAGATTGGGCAGTTAACGCCAGCGTAATCAATGATGTGCTGCCGACCTTGCAGAAGATTCAGCAGGAATCCGGCAAAGCGTCGCTGGCTGATGTGATTGTGCTGGCGGGTAGCGTAGGTATCGAACTGGCCGCTTCAGCCGCTGGCGTAGCAACGCAAGTGCCGTTTACGCCGGGCCGTGTTGATGCGCGTCAGGATCAAACCGACGTTGAGTCGTTCAACTTCCTGCAGCCGCTGGCCGATGGTTTCCGCAACTATCGTCGCAGCCCGAAAGGTTCTTCAACCGAAACGCTGCTGTTAGACAAAGCACAGCAGCTGACGCTGAGCGCGCCAGAATTGACGGTGTTAATTGGTGGGCTGCGCGTATTGGGCACCAACTTCGACGGCGGCCAGCACGGCGTGTTCACCGATCGTGTTGGCGTGCTGAGCAATGACTTCTTTGTCAATCTGCTCGACATGCGCACCGCGTGGAAAGCCACCGACGAGAGCGAAGAGCTGTTTGAAGGCCGCGATCGTCTGAACGGTGAAGTTAAGTTCAGCGCCACACGTGCCGACTTAGTGTTTGGATCGAACGCTATTCTGCGCGCGCTGGCTGAGGTTTATGCCAGCAGCGATGCGAAGCAGAAGTTCGTGACCGATTTCGTCGCCGCATGGACCAAAGTGATGAATCTGGATCGCTTCGAGCTGTAATCACCCGCAGAAGTCATTCAACTTCAATGCAAGGCAGCCAAAAGTGGCTGCCTTATTTTTTGCTATTTTTTCACTTAATGTCGAGATTATTAAAAAATTACGCTGAAAAAACAGCGTGATAATGCTGCTTGTTCGGTCGAAAATCGTAAGACCTGACTCAAACCGGTTCTTAGAGGGTTTTGACACTAAAATACGCTCACTCCTGTGACGCTCTTAAGTAGGTGCGCGAAAGGCCCATAACGGAGCAACAACAGTAGGATTAAAAAATTATGAAAATATCGATGTACACCAATGCTATAAGCATGACTTCAACCCGATCGCTGGGCAAAGCTACAGATGCGCTTAGTGTTGCCATGCAGCGTCTGGGAACCGGTAAACGTATTAACAGTGCGGCTGATGATGCTGCTGGTTTGCAAATCGCAACCCGTTTGCAGTCACAATCTAATGGCATGACCGTTGCTAAGCACAACATCGCGCGTTCAAGTGCAATGATGTCGCTGGGCGAAGGTGCGCTGGAAGAGGTGACCAACGTGCTCCAGCGTATGAAAGAGCTTTCAACTCAGGCAGCCGATGACAGTTTCAGCGCTGAAGATCGTAGTGCGATGCAGTCAGAGTACGACGCGTTGTTCAGCGAAATGGATAACATCATGCGTAATACGCGCTACGGTTCTGAACCGTTGTTGCAAAGCGTCATCCCACCAGAAGTTAAAGGCAAATTCACTTCGACCGTTCAATTCCAGATTGGTAGCTCGAGTGAGGAAGTGTTGAAAGTGAACCTCGACACTAAGCTGCAGGATTCTGTCGATGCGATGTTGGATCTGGTCACCGTACCAGGTAACCCAGGTGCGCTGGAAGATTCGATGACGGCCAATGACAACATTGACATGGTTAGCGAAGCTCTTGAGAAAGTTCAGTCAGTTCGTAGTGAATTCGGCTCAAACATCAACCGTTTGCAGTACACCGACGCGAACCTGAGCAATATGCGTGACAACACCGATATCAACATCGGCACCATTGTTGACGCGGATTATGCGATGGAAGTGACAAAAATGACACGCATGAATATGCTGATGCAAAGCAGCCAGGCGATGTTAAATCAGGGCAACGGCATTGCCAGAATGGCATTGAATCTGTTGGGGTAGTGTAATGAAACGCAGGGAGTTGCTCCCTGCGTTGTTTTATAAGGTAAAGCTATCTGCGTCTCGCCATGCTGGAAAACGCTCACGATAGGCTTGCAACTCTTCGAGTGACAACTCCGCATCCAAACGTGCGCGCGCAAAAGGCTCACCGCTTGCAAGAATCTCACCCAGCGGCGAAATGATTCGACTGTCACCACTGTATTGATGTTGATTGCCATCGCTGCCGACACGGTTGCAACCCGCAACGTAAGCCTGATTTTCAATCGCACGGGCTAACAGCAGCGACTGCCAGTGCAGCGCACGCGGAGCCGGCCAGTTGGCGACATACAGCGCCAGATCGTAATCGTTGTGGTTGCGAGAGAACACCGGGAAGCGCAGGTCGTAGCAAATTTGCGGCAGAATACGCCAGCCGCGCCACTCAAACACTTCACGCCTTTCGCCCGCCACATAATGCTGATGTTCATTGGCCATGCGGAACAGATGACGTTTGTCGTACTGATGCAGCGTGCCGTTCGGCTCGACCAGCAAGAAGCGGTTCACCGCGCCTTTTTCCGTCTGGATCGCCGCACTGCCGCCGACTAGCGCGTTGCTGGTTTGTGCGTGCGCGTGCAGCCAGGCGACGACTTCATCCTGCGGCAGCGAACTTTCGGCGGCTTCCATAGCAAAACCGGTGGTGAACATCTCCGGCAACAGAATGATGTCGCGGCCTTCAATGCCTTTCAGCACGCCATCGAAATGACGTAGGTTGGCTGCGCCATCCATCCAGCTCAGGGTTTCCTGCAAAACGGTGATTTTCAAAGCTGACATAAGCGCTCCGCAGCGGCGTCGAGCGTCGCTTCCTGTTTGGCGAAGCACAGGCGAATCAGCTTGTGCGGGAAGGGGTCGGCGCAGAACACCGACAGCGGAATGGCCGCCACGCCGACTTCTTTGGTCAGCATCTGGCAGAAACTCACGTCATCCAGATCGGAAATCGCGCTGTAATCGACCAGCAGGAAGTAAGTGCCTTCACACGGCAGTACCTTGAAACGGCTGGCGGAGAGCTTCTGAATAAAGCGATCGCGGCGCGCCCGGTAAAATTCCGGCAGTTCGCGATAGTGTTCTGGCTCCTGACGCAGCATATCGGCAATCGCCAGCTGTGCTGGCGTATTCACCGAGAAGGTCAGATATTGATGCACTTTACGGATTTCAGCGCTGATCGCTGCCGGTGCGATGCAGTAGCCCACTTTCCAGCCGGTCATGTGGAAGGTTTTACCAAAGGACGACACCGCGATGGCGCGCTGACGCAGTTCAGCATGCGCTAACACGCTGGCGTGGCCCTCTTCAGTGAAACAGATGTGCTCATACACTTCGTCGCTCAGCACATAGATTTCCTGCTCAGCAATCGCCTGCCACAGCTCGGCATAATCGCTTTTGCGCCACACGGTGGCGGACGGATTGTGCGGCGTATTGAGAATCACTAAGCGGGTTTTGCTGCTCAGCAAGCTGCGAAATTCGTGCCAGTCAACGCGGAAACCTGGCGGCTGCAAGGCGATACGCTTTAACACGCCACCCGCCAGCTGCACGGCTGGCGCGTAGCTGTCGTAGCTTGGGTCGAAGCAGATCACTTCGTCACCGGCACGCACCAATGCGGTAATTGCGGCGTAGAGCGCTTCGGTCGCGCCTGCGGTGATGGTGATGTCGCTGTTGACGTCAGGCGTGTGGCCGTAAAGCGCAGCGGTTTTCTCCACAATCGCCTCACGCAGTGGCAATGCTCCTATCATTGGAGCGTATTGATTGGCGCCCTGGCTGACGTGGAAGGCCAGACGTTGTTGCAGGTAGCGTGGGCCGTCGAAATCGGGGAAACCTTGCGAGAGATTGATGGCGTTGTGTTGCTGCGCTAGTGCGCTCATTTGCGTAAAAATGGTGGTACCGAGCGCCGGTAATTTGCTCTCGGGGATCAGGTTGTGCTGCGTCATTGTTTTATGGCCTTAAGCGCGAATGTCGTTGCGGAGTCACCTTGTGTTGTCGTCACTATAAACAGGATAACAATTCAGGGCAATCCAGACGCTTAGAGGTCCAAATCAATATTGGTCATTATTATTGAGTTTTGCAGATTAGCGATGAAAATTGCGGGTGATTCTGCAGGGTGCGCATAAATGCGCACCCTACGAAAAACGCGCCAATCCTTTGTAGGGTCGCCATTTATGGCGACCCGCACATTACATGAGTTCCGTTTTCAATCCGGCCTGAATCAAAATTTCAACATCTGAGTTTTGATTGTGCCACACGTGATACTCAACGCCTGAAGAGGTAATTGTACCCTCTGCAACTACCCATTCGTTAGCATCGAAGTTCTCCAACTGACGGGCCAAAATCGCGCTGTCACCTTCGTTGCCCTTCACCTGAATCTGCTTCTTATCATCATCAATGAACAGTGCATGCTGTCCCAGCGCCAACACATCTTCGGCACTGAGCGTTAGCTGATTATCACCGTCGCCACTGAGATCAATGGTGTTGAGGTTAGATAAACTTTTTTGCAGTGCTGACAGATCAAGTGATTGATTGCTGCCGGTTATGTTTAGTGTGTTAATCGCTAGCGGAGCATTATCATCCAACGTTACGCCATGGATGCCGGTTCCATCCCATTCGGCATTTACAGCAATGTTGTTGACGGAGAAAGTCGACTTGTTATCAATAATGATGGTGAATTGGGGTGACCACGCGCTGATATTACCGGCGCGATCGGTGTACTGAATGCGGAAGTCCCAGGCTTCATCATATAAAGGCGTCGCCGGTGTCCAGAACCAACTCCCATTAATGGTATCGGCCTGCACGGTCGCTGTTCCTAACCAGGCACCATTATCAATGCCATATTGAATGGTTACCGTGGCCCCTTTTTCAACATGGCCTTCAAGGGTTGGCGTACGATCTTTGGTTTTACCGTAATGGCCTAGGTAACCACCCCAATTATCCCAATCGACAGCTACCCTTTCTATGGCAGGTGCGGTAGTGGATTTATCCAACACCACATTTTTAATCTGATCAGCGAGAACATTATTTTTGCTGTCAGCGACCTGAAGCCTGTATTGCCAGTTACCGGAGTGAGCAGCATTATCCCTTGCCGTCCACGTTGTACCGGTTACGGTGGCTTTAGACCAGGAAACGCCGTTCCAGAAGTTCAGGGTTTCACCTGCTCCCAGCGCTTTACTGAGCGTGCCTGTTACATTGCGTCCTGCGGTTCCATCATTAGTAATAAAGTCGGTTTGGTTACTGCCAGTGTCTTTATCCATCTGCGAAAGCTTGATGGTAACTGGATTGGTATAAATAAATTCCCAGTCAGCAGACGAGGAACTCAGGAAGGTTTCCACTTTCATTTTTACATTGATTTTATGTAAGCCGACACTCAGGCCACCCGCATATTCCCACTCCCATATCCCATTAGCATCGGCTTTCACGCTATCAATACGTGTATTGCCGTCATAAATGTACACCACGCTATTTGGGTGTGCTTTACCTGCAAATTCCGGACTCCAGTCCGCGCTGGTTGCGCCAGAAGGAAGCGCAACATTTTTGACATCGTCGAAAGCTTTCTCAATGGTCGGTGGCGCAACGATAGTTATAGGATATGAAGGTAACGGTTTGCCTGAAGAATCAAGTATTTGGAATATCACATCACCAAGTGGAAGTTCTTGTATTGGGGTCCACGACCAATTGCCATTCGCGTCTATTTGCGCATTTCCTCGCGCAACAATATCCCCTTTAGTATTGATAACCCAAAAGTTAATGGTGTTGTTCGGCTTTCCTGTGCCTTTAAAGGTGGAGTGGCGATCATCGGATAATCCATGCTGTGGCACCATGTCGCTGCCGCCAACGTAGTCCCATACGCTGCCAATCGTTGGTTCAACTATTTGTTCCAGCGTGACGTTTTGCTTCACTGGCGCTGATACATTACCGGCCACATCAACAGTGCGCACCTGATATTCCCAGTCGCTGGTGTGGGCTTTATTGTCGGTGAACCACCATGCTTGTTCACCATTCATGGTTGCTGCTGCCCAAGTTTTACCGCCATCCAGTGAGTATTCAACGATTACACCGGTGACCTTGTGCGACTTATCAAGTGTTCCATATACGCGGCGATTTTGGCTGCCATCATCGGTTATCCAATCACGTGATGCGGCGCCAACACCACTATCCTTCTCCATATATACAAATTTGAGCTGGTTGTCTGAAGCCGTGATGTCATAAATGACCTGGAACTCTTTCTCCGGCGAGAAATTCCCATCAGCATCAACAACGCGCAATTTATAGATCCAGTCGGCTGTGTGCGCTGTCGCATCCTGTGCTTTCCAGTTCTTACCGGTGACAGTGGCATTAATCCAGGCGCTGCCATTCCAGAACTGCAGCGTTTCACCAGCGACGAGTTTGCGGCTGATCTTGCCTACAACTTCACGGTTGGCTGAGCCATCATTGGTTATCAGGTCGGTCTGACTGATACCGGTATCTTTCTCCATGCTCGTGAGCGTGAAGGTGATCGGCTGAATGTTGATGTACTCAAAGTCCCACGGAGGGGAGAAGTCGCTCTGGAAGGCGTCTTTCTCCATTTTCACCGTGATGCTGTGCTTGCCGACGCTCATGCCTGTGGCATGTTCCCACTCCCAGGCTCCATTGGTATCCGCTGTGACGCTGCTTATCAGCTTGCCGTTGTCGTAGATATAGACAAGGCTGCCCGCTAGCGCTTTGCCATACAAACGTGGCGCGCTGTCATCGGTGGTTGCGCCGTTAGTCAGCCATTCTGAGGTTTGCCCGGCGTCATCAAAGGCTTTTTCAATGGTTGGGCCTTCAACGAGATTGAAAGTGTAAATCGCTGATTCAGCGCCTGATTTCTGACTTATTGCGATTACTTCCGTTTTACCCAGCGGCCATGGCGTGGGTGATGTCCATTCCCAGTTACCTTTGCTGTCCACAACAGGATAAGGATTGGCAAATATATGCCCGGTTCCCGTTCCACTTTTATCCAGCAGGAATATAAAAATCTTATCCCCCGGTGTACCCGTACCTTTGAGCCTTGGGGTTAGGTCATCCGAATAACCATTCTGCAGCACGACATTACTGCCACCTACGTCATCCCAAACTTCAGTAATAGCTGGAGCTGCGTCGCCAAGTATCACGCTTTGTTTAACCGGCGTGGTGGTATTCCCCGCGATATCGGTGATGCGCACCTGATATTCCCAGTTGGTGGTATGCGCGTTGTTATCGGTAAAGCTCCAGAAGAGATTGTTTACCGTCAGCGGGTGCCAGGTCTTACCGCCATCGAGCGAGTACTCGGCGATATCACCGGTGTCGAGTTTTTTGTCAAAGATGCCTGATACGCTGCGTCCGGCGCTGCCATCGGATGTCTGCCAGTCGCCAGTTGTGCCATTGTCTTTACTCATCTCAACAAAGAACGCCTGAACAGCTGAAGGCGTGGTGTCCAGAACGACCTGGAAATCCTGCTCTGGCGATACGTCACCGAGGCTGTTGACCACGCGCAGTTTGTATTCCCAGTCGGCGCTGTGGGCCGTGGCGTCCTGCGCTTTCCAGCTCATGCCGGTAACGGAAGCGTTGACCCAGGCGCTGCCGTTCCAGAACTGCAGCGTTTCTGACGCGGAGAGCGCGCGGCTAAGCGTACCGGTGACTTCGCGGTTGGCTGAGCCATCGTTGGTAATGAAGTCGGTCTGGCTGCTGCCGGTGTCCTTCTGCATGCTGGTAAGGGTAAAGCTGACCGGCTGCATGCTGACGTATTCAAATTCCCACGGCTGCGAGAAGTCGCTCTGGAACGCGCCTTTCTCCATTTTCACCGTGATGCTGTGCCTGCCGACGCTCATGCCGGTGGCGTGTTCCCACTCCCAGGCTCCGCTGGCGTCTGCGGTAACGCTGTCAATCAGTGAACCGTTGTCGTAGATATAAACCAGGCTGTCGGGCAGCGCTTTACCGTACAGGCGCGGGGTGCTGTCATCGGTGGCATCGCCGTTAGCCAGCCAGTCTTTGTTCCGGCCGGCATCATCAAAGGCTTTATCAACGGTTGGGCCACTGACCAGAGTGATGGTGACCGGTGCTGAAATTAAAATTGGGTCCAGGCTGACGAGGTCAAAAGAGACTTCCCCCAGTGGTAACGGTGTTACAGGCGTAAATTCCCACGTCCCGTCGGCATTAACAATAACCGAACCAATGCTGTTTATAGGACTGCCATTATAAACAGCATAAACATGTAACAGCTGGCCCGGATGAGCGATGCCTTTTAGTGTTGGCGTAAGGTCATCGGAATAACCGTTATCAGGCACTAAATCGTTACCACCAACGTTATCCCATACCTCGGTTATTGTCGGGGCAACATATTCTAACGTCACCGCCTGTTTCGCCGGAGTAGTCACGTTGCCGGCAATATCGGTGATACGCACCTGATATTCCCAGTCACCAGTGTGCACACTGCCGTCGTTAAAGCTCCAGCTGTTGTCAGCGGCGACGCTGAGTGTCAGCCAGGTCTTACCGCCATCGAGTGAGTACTCTGCGATGTCTCCCGCGCTCAGCGCTTTGTTCAGCGTGCCGTGTACGGTGCGCCCGGCGCTGCCGTCGGTGGTTTTCCAGTCTCGAGTATCTCTACCGTCATCTTTGGTCATGTGATCGAAGGTAACCTGTACGTCAGATGGCGTGGTGTCCAGAACGACCTGGAAATCCTGCTCTGGCGATACGTCACCGAGGCTGTTGACCACGCGCAGTTTGTATTCCCAGTCGGCGCTGTGGGCCGTGGCGTCCTGCGCTTTCCAGCTCATGCCGGTAACGGAAGCGTTGACCCAGGCGCTGCCGTTCCAGAACTGCAGCGTTTCTGACGCGGAGAGCGCGCGGCTAAGCGTACCGGTGACTTCGCGGTTGGCTGAGCCATCGTTGGTAATGAAGTCGGTCTGGCTGCTGCCGGTGTCCTTCTGCATGCTGGTAAGGGTAAAGCTGACCGGCTGCATGCTGACGTATTCAAATTCCCACGGCTGCGAGAAGTCGCTCTGGAACGCGCCTTTCTCCATTTTCACCGTGATGCTGTGCCTGCCGACGCTCATGCCGGTGGCGTGTTCCCACTCCCAGGCTCCGCTGGCGTCTGCGGTAACGCTGTCAATCAGTGAACCGTTGTCGTAGATGTAAACCAGGCTGTCAGGCAGCGCTTTACCGTACAGGCGCGGGGAGCTGTCATCGGTGGCATCGCCGTTCTGCAGCCAGTCGGTATTCTGACCGGCATCGTCAAAGGCCTTATCGATGGTTGGTGGCTTAACCAGCGTGAGGTCATACACGTTGGAATCAAGGCCCGACGGAGTGATGGCAGCATAGCGCACGCTTCCGCTGGTTATTGGCGTGGGTTGCGTCCACGTCCAGGTGCCGTCTGCTTCCACATCGACGGTGCCCACTTTTATCAGCCTGTCAGTACCATATTGTGCCCAGATTTCAAGCTGCGAGTTCGGATGACCGGTGCCGACCAGGCGCGGCGTGAAGTCATCGGTATAGCCTTTGTTCGGCACCACGCGGCTGTCGCCGACGTCGTCCCAGATTTCAGTGATGACGGGCGCAATTTCCGCCAGCGTGACCGCCTGTTTAACCGGCCCGGTCACGTTGCCGGCGATATCGGTGATGCGTATCTGATATTCCCAGTCGGCGGAGTGTTCAGCATTATCGGTGAAGCTCCAGCTGTTGTCGGCGGCGACGCTGAGCGTCAGCCAGGTTTTGCCGCCGTCGAGAGAATACTCAATCACGTCGCCGGCGCTGAGCGCCTTGTTCAGGGTGCCGTGCACGGCGCGCCCGGCGCTGCCGTCGGAGGTATTCCAGTCACGCGCGTCGCTGCCGTCGTCCTTGGTCATGTGGTCAAAGGTGACCAGCACGTCGGACGGCGTGGTATCCAGAATGACCTGGAAGTCCTGCTCCGGCGAGACGTCGCCGAGGCTGTTGACCACGCGCAATTTGTACGTCCAGTCGGCGCCGTGCGCGGTGGCGTCCTGCGCCTTCCAGCTCATGCCGGTAACGGTGGCGTTCACCCACTGCGTGCCGTCCCAGAACTGCAGGGTTTCGGATGGCGAAAGTGCGCGGCTGAGCGCGCCGGTGACTTCGCGGTTTGCGGAGCCGTCTTTGGTGATGAAGTCGGTGGCGCTGCTGCCGGTGTCCTTCTGCATGCTGGTGAGGGTAAAGCTGACCGGCTGCATGCTGACGTATTCAAACTCCCACGGCTGGGAGAAGTCGCTGATGAACGCACCTTTCTCCATTTTCACCGTGATGCTGTGTTTGCCGACGGACAGGCCGGTGGCGTGCTCCCACTCCCATTCACCGCTGGCGCTGGCGCTGACGCTGGCAATCAGCGTGCCGTTGTCGTAGAGGTAGACGAGGCTGTCGGGCAGGGCTTTGCCGTAGAGGCGAGGGGCGCTGTCGTCGGTGGCGTCGCCGTTCTGCAGCCAGTCGGTGGTTTGCCCGGCGTCGTCAAAGGCCTTATCGATAGTCGGGCCGGAGACCAGATTGAGCGTCACCGGATCGGAAGCCAGCCCTGAATTTGTTACTACATCAAACATGACTTTACCCGGTTGCAGTGGCGTTGATGGCGTCCACTCCCAGGTGCCGTCCGCTTTGACCAGTACCGAGCCAATTTTACTGCCGGTACCGTAAAAAGCGTAAATATCGAGCATAGCGCCCGGCTGTCCGGTTCCTTTCAGCGTTGGCGTCAGGTCATCGGAATAGCCTTGATCGGGCACTAAATCGTTGCCGCCGTGGTTGTCCCACATCTCGGTGATAACGGGCATGATTTCTGCGAGCGTGACCGCCTGTTTAACCGGCACCGTCACGTTGCCGGCGACGTCGGTGATGCGTATCTGATATTCCCAGTCTGCGGTGTGTGCGTTTCCGTCGGTAAAGCTCCAGCTGTTGTCGGCGGCGACGCTGAGCGTCAGCCAGGTTTTCCCGCCGTTGAGGGAGTACTCGATAACGTCACCGGCGCTGAGCGCTTTACTGAGAGAGCCATATACGGTGCGTCCGGCGCTGCCGTCGGTGGTTTCCCAGTCGCGCGCATCGCTGCCGTCGTCTTTATCCATATGCCCGAAAGTCACCAGCACGTCGGACGGCGAGGTATCCAGCACCACCTGATGGCTCTGCTCCGGCGTCATGTTTCCGGCAGCATCAACGACGCGCAGCTTGTACTCCCAGTCGGCGCCGTGCACGGTATCGTCCTGCGCCTGCCAGCGCATGCCGGTCACGGTGGCATTCACCCATTTGCTGCCGTCCCAGAACTGCAGGGTTTCTGATGAAGAGAGCGCGCGATTCAGCGTGCCTTCCACCTGCCGTCCCTCTGAGCCGTCACGGGTGATGAAGTCGGTGCCGCTGCTGCCGGAGTCTTTGTCCATGCGGTCAAAGGTGAAGCCAACCGGTATCAGCCCGGTGGAGGTCCAGCTCACGTTATCAATATGGAAGCCGTAGTCGCCCACGCCGGGCTCGTCGCCGGTAACCAGCTCGGCACGGGCAATCAGCGTGCCGGCCGGGGCGGTAAAGCTGAGGGTTTTGATATCGAACTGTTTGGCGGTGACGGAGCCGGTGTAGAAGAGCTTTTCGGAGCCAATCAGGTTGCCACTGGCGTCGTAGAAATTAATGACCGTGCCGTGGTTGTGCAGCGCAAAGTAGTCGAAGCTGAATGCTGACATGCCCTGCGAGCCGAGACTGAAGGTGATGGTGCTCTTTTCACCGACCAGCAGGGTTTTGGAGTTGTAGCCATACCAGTTGTACTCGGCGATTTCCAGGCGGCTGTTTTGGTTCTGAATAATCAGGCCGGCCTGGGTTTCAAGCTGCGCGCCGATGCTGATCTTCTGAACCTTCTCTTCATCAAAGCTCTCTTCCGGCAGGGAGCCCGGTGCCAGCACAGAAGACGCGGTTGCCGGTGCAGCAGATACGGCTGCATCACTGATATCAGTGTGAGACTGCGGCAGCTCGTCCTGCTCGGTACCGAAAGGGTTGTAACGATTCTTTTTGAAATCCATTTTTCCTGACCATTCAACTGGGGTAATGGCCGGTATGCTAAACAGGCACTAAAAATACGCCGTACAGACTTGTCTGTTATCCGGCGACTATATTTTTGTGCTTTGGACTTAAGAATTAGCAAACAGAGGAAGGACGCAGCAGGATCATTGTTCTGCTGCGCGTAGTGCGATCAGTGATTGATGAGATGAGTCGTCACGCCGTTCTGCACCAGCAGTTCGGCGTCCAGCGCGCTGTGCTGCCAGACGGCATAGACCACGCCGCCGACGGTAATGCTGCCGCTGCTGCTCCAGTCGCCGACGTCGGCGTTATCCGGCAGCAGATCGGAGAGATTGACCTTATCACCGGCGTTGCCTTTCACCACCATCTGCACGTTGCCGGACAGATTG